>NZ_JBIQFG010000023.1:0-51983 GCF_045369345.1 Ureibacillus sp. 179-F W5.1 NHS
CATGGAGCTGACGAATACTAATCGATCGAGGACTTAACCAAATCTTGAATGCATTCAATGTCTTTATCCAGTTTTGAGAGAACAAGCTCTCAACTAAATAGTCTAGTGATGATGGCAAAGAGGTCACACCCGTTCCCATACCGAACACGGAAGTTAAGCTCTTTAGCGCCGATGGTAGTTGGGGGCTTCCCCCTGTGAGAGTAGGACGTTGCTAGGCAACAGAGACCACTGAAAATTCAGTGGTCTTTTTTATACCTAAAAAGCCCCCAACGTACAAAAAGCCGAAGGCTTTAATCGGCGCGTTTAAGGACAATCAAAAATACAGAAGGAAAACCTCGAGAAGTGGGAGGACCGAGGAAAACAAGGAATCAAGGAGGACCGAAGCGCAGTGTACTTGGTACATGAGCATCGGACCGCCGAAGATGACGCAGTTTTCCGACGTGTCATCGCGCTTCGCAGAAAGCGTCGATGGTAGTTGAGGGGTGCCCCTGTGAGAGTAGGACGTCGCTAGGCAACAGAGACCACTGAAAATTCAGTGGTCTTTTTATACCTAAAAAGCCCCAATAATTAGAAGTTTCAGTACGCCGATGATTACAAAATAGAGAAAATTAAAGATAAAGGATTCTTCTAAAATACATTCAAAATCGTGCGTGAATTCTATAGAAGCACTATAATATAGAAAGAGAAATGAACGGAGTGAGACAATGAAAAGGGAAAGACCGATCGTTACGGCTTTACAACATTTCGTAGAACAAAAGCCGTTAAGTTGGCATGTTCCAGGACATAAAAGCGGTTTGTTATCGTCATTACCAAATGAAATAAAAACTGCCCTTACATATGATTTAACAGAATTAACTGGTTTGGATGATTATCACCATTCTGAAGAAGCGATAAAACAAGCCGAGATTTTATTAGCAAAAACTTATGGTGCTCAACGTAGCTTTTTTTTAGTAAATGGTTCAACAGTTGGTAATTTAGCAATGATATATGCAACGTGTAAAAGAAATGACAAAATCATCGTACAGAGAAACGCGCATAAATCTATTTTCCATGGGTTGGAGTTAGTCGGTGCTAAAGCAATATTTGTTGCTCCTAGATGGGATGAAGTGTCTTTAACAGCAGGAGAAGTACCAACAGCCACTTTACAGGAGGCATTGCAACTTCATCCTGATGCCAAAGCGGTTTTACTAACCTATCCAACTTATTATGGGGTAGCGGGAGAAGAAGCATTAAAACAGCAAATAGATATGTGCCACGAAATGGACATTCCTGTATTAATTGATGAAGCCCATGGTGCCCATTTAATAGCGAGTAAGAGTTTTCCTACTTCTGCTTTACAATTAGGTGCTGATGTTGTTGTGCAATCAGCCCATAAAACATTACCTGCTATGACAATGGCCTCCTTTTTACATGTAAATTCACAACTGATTGATGTAGAAAAAGTGAATCATTATTTAAGAATGTTACAATCTAGTAGTCCATCCTATTTATTACTGGCTTCACTGGATGATGCTAGAGATTATATAAGTAGTTATTTAGAGAGTGATGCCGTATATTTAATGGAAAAACGTAATCAATGGATTGAGGCATTACGCTCACTACATCCGCTTCAAGTAATTGAAGTGGATGATCCATTAAAACTTTTAATTCGTATACCTGGTAAAAGCGGATTCCAATTAAAGGAGGCACTTGAGCAACAAGGTATTTATGTAGAACTAGCAGACCTATATCAAGTGCTCGTCATATTACCGTTATTAAAACATGAACAGCCATATTCCTTTGCAGATGCTCGCATACGTTTTAAAGAGGCGTTATCAACATTAAAAAAGGAAAATGAGACGCTAATTCCATCAGTAGTACCTAGTCATAATCATACGACAGTTTCCATTCCAGAATACTCTTATGACGAAATAGAACAGTTAGAAAAGGAATGGGTGCCTTATATGCGTGCCATTGGAAGAGTATCAGCAAGTATGCTTATTCCGTATCCACCTGGAGTGCCATTATTTTTGCCTGGAGAAAAAGTTACTGTATCAAAATTAAGCCAATTAGAAGAGTTACTTGCAGTAGGTGCAGCTTTTCAAGGACAACATCGCCTAAATGAAAAGCTCATATACGTCATAAAGTAGCAGCCGGAGGAATATAGAAATGAAAAGAAACTTATTTATAACGTTTGAAGGTCCAGAAGGGGCAGGAAAAACGACGATTTTAACTAAAATAGTGGAACGTCTCGAACAACTAAAGATCGACATAATGGCAACAAGGGAGCCAGGGGGTATTGAAATTGCGGAAAAAATACGTGAAGTTATATTAAATCCGGAGCATACCGCTATGGACGAAAGAACAGAGGCTTTATTATATGCTGCTGCAAGAAGTCAACATTTCTTTGAAAAAGTTGAACCAGCAATCCAAAAGGGAAAGCTTGTATTATGTGATCGTTTTATTGATTCATCCTTAGCCTATCAAGGATATGCCCGGGGAATTGGAATAGATGAAGTTTTAGCAATAAATGAATTTGCCATCGGAAAACGAATGCCGGATTTGACAATATTGTTTGATTTAGAACCGAAAGTAGGACTAGCCCGAATTCATTCACACAATGACAGGGAAGTGAATAGACTTGATGTAGAGAGCTTATCTTTTCATGAAAAGGTAAGAGAAGGTTATCAACTATTAGTAAAGCGTTATCCTAATAGAATTAAAGTAGTTAATGCTGACCAGCCTATAGATAAAGTAGTAGAAGATGTTTGGCATCTTTTAAGTGAGACTTTAGAGGAAAGTAAATGAAGTAGGCATACTATGTATGCTATAATAAGAACACCAATTCAATATATGGGGAGTGAGTACGGATGAAGTTAGTTGTTGCAGTCGTTCAGGACCAAGATAGTAACCGTTTGTCTAGTGCATTAACAAAGCATAATTTTCGTGCGACAAAATTAGCAAGTACTGGTGGTTTTTTACGATCAGGAAATACAACCTTTATTGTTGGAACAGAGGATTCATCGATTCCTCAATTACTTGATATTATTCGAGATAATTGCCGTTCCCGTGAACAAATGGTGTCACCTGTATCTCCGTTAGGTGGTAACGCAGACTCTTATATCCCGTATCCCATTGAAGTTGAAGTTGGGGGAGCTACAGTTTTTGTATTACCTATTGAACAGTTCCACCATTTTTAATCCTATTCAGTTATAAAGATTGAAGGAATGAATAGGATTGGCTAGACTGAGATTCATGATTTTTTAAATCGATATCTCTGCTTTATATACTAGCCTTTTATGAGATTGGGTGGAGGCGAAAGGTATTGAAGATAGATCAAAATTTACGTGTAGGTTTAAAAGCGAATCCTAATGAGTTAAAACATATGCACCAATCAGGGAATCGTTTTGGTGAGATTCTTGTTAAACAAGGTTCGAAATTACAAACGGAACAGTTAACAAGATTAATGGGCGATATTTCTGCTGCTGGTGATCGTGTTGCTAGATCTCGTAACTTACGGGAACTTACTCGTTTTAAAATGCTCATCAAACGTTTTTTACAAGAGGCAGTTGAATATGGATTAGATATGAAACAGTCTCATACTTGGAATCGTTTTGGAGAAGGGCGCCGTCTAAAAATTGTGGAAACAATAGATGAACGTCTAGTTGAACTTGCACAAGATATTTTAAGTGAAGAGAAGGATACAATCGATTTGCTTGATAAAATTGGAGAAATTAAAGGATTGTTAGTTAATTTATATATGTAGAACCCGTGTCTTCTTTCCTGTATGGGACACGGGGTTTTTTCTAAAAGAAATAAAAAAGTAGAAATAGTCGTTTAAGAAAAAAGGTGAAAGAAATGGCAGGAAATGTGGAAGAACTGAAGGTGTTACAACCAGTAGTGATGAAGCAATTACAAACGATTTTTGAAAAAAATAGAACAGGCCATGCGTATATTTTTGATGGGGAAAAAGGAACAGGAAAAAGGGAGTTCGCAATATTCTTCATAAAACTATTATTGTGTCTGAACCCGTCGAAAAATGTTCCATGTGAAACATGTCGAAACTGTAAACGCATTGATACTGGCAATCATCCAAATGTAAAACAGTTAGAACCAGACGGACAATTTATCAAAATCGACCAAATTCGAAACCTGATTTCCGGTATGACGAAAACAAGTATTGAAGAAGGACGTAAGATTTATGTTCTTCACCATGCAGACCGTCTAAATATAGCTTCTGCTAATACATTACTGAAATTTTTAGAAGAGCCTGAGGGTGAAGTAACGGCTTTATTGCTAACGGAAAGTTATCAGTCTATTCTTCCAACCATTCAATCCCGTTGCCAGCATATAAAATTTGCTTCCATTCCGCGAAATATTTTATTAAAGCAACTACAGGAACAAGGTATCACTTTCTCAATGGCTTCAACAGTTAGTATGGTTACCAACAGTTTAGAAACTGCCATTTCATTAGCTAATGATGAGCAGTTTGCACATACAAGAAAAACAGTGTTAAAATTAGTAGAGACAGTAAGAAAAAATGTACACGAAGCTTTACTCGTTGTGTACGAAGATTGGATACCTTCTTTTAAAGAAAAAGAAGAGATGGAGCAAGCGTTAGATTTACTACTTTTTGCATATCGTGATATTGTAGCAATAAAGGCGAATCCTGAAAGTTCTTGTACATATCCGGATATGTTACAAAGCTGGAAGGAGCAAGCGTTACATACAACGTATAATCGCTTATCTAACCAAATGCAAGCAATATTGCAAGCAAGGCAAAATTTAGGGCGCAACATGAATCGAACGCTTATGATGGAGCAGTTAATGCTTAACCTGCAGGAGGGGTATACATTTGTATAATGTAGTTGGAGTCCGCTTTAAAAAAGCGGGTAAAATATATTATTTCGACCCCGGCGTATTTCTACTGGAAAAAGGGCAATATGTCATTGTAGAAACTGCAAGAGGGGTTGAATATGGAAAGATCGTCGTGCCAATGAAGCAAGTGGGAGAAAATGATGTTGTTTTACCTTTAAAACAAGTACTACGCCCTGCTGATGAACGAGATCGCATTCAAGTTGAGGAAAACACACAAGAATCACAACGAGCTTTTGAACTTGCTAGTACAAAAATTAGCGAACATAACCTTGAAATGAAACTTGTTGATGTTGAATATACATTTGATCGTAATAAAATTATTTTTTACTTTACTGCTGAAGGAAGAGTTGATTTCCGTGAGTTAGTAAAGGATTTAGCTTCTATTTTCCGCACACGTATTGAATTACGTCAAATCGGTGTACGTGATGAAGCAAAATTACTTGGCGGGATAGGTCCTTGTGGAAGAATGTTATGCTGTTCAACATTTTTAGGAGACTTTGATCCCGTTTCGATTAAAATGGCGAAAGACCAAAACTTATCGCTTAATCCAACAAAAATTTCTGGTCTTTGTGGACGCTTAATGTGTTGTTTAAAATATGAAAATGACGATTATGAAGTGGCTAAAGAAGGTATGCCAGATATCGGAGACTCTACGATGACGCCTGATGGCCCAGGTAAAGTAGTAGGGATAAATGTTTTAGAACGATTAATTCAAGTGTTTTTAGAAGAGCAGGAACGAACTGTTGAATATACATTAGACGAAATTATTGAATGCGAGAAAAATTTGATATAGATGAACAAGTGGGGTGGTTTTGAGTGAAGGACCGCAATTTCTTAGATTCGGTTATGGAATTCGAACGACAGCTCGAATCGCTACAGCAACAATATAATGACTTAAAAAAATATGTTGCACATATGGTGGAAGATCATCAGGCAATTCAAACGGAAAATCTTCACCTTCGTAGACGTCTAGAAGAGCTATTATCCAACGATACTTCTGATGAACGTAGCGAAAATGAAAAAATGAGCTTGTTAGATATTGGAGAAGGATATGATAATTTAGCGCGTCTTTACCAAGAAGGGTTCCACGTTTGTCACGTTCATTTTGGTAGTTCTCGAAAAGGTGAAGATTGCTTGTTTTGTCTATCGTTTTTAAATAAACAAAATGCTTAAACTTTATCCATTACAAAACCTAAAAAAGTTAGTAGTGTGGATAATGGTTAGTTTGGTGATGTCATAGATAACTATCTAGAGGCATACATAAATGCATCAAAGCGGTGCCGATACACCAAAGATTTTGTTCAAAAGGCTGATACCACAAATGTGGTTTTCAGTCTTTTCTTTTGATAAGAGTATTTTTGAATGGAGGATATTTTGTGGAGCAATGGTTAAAGGATGATGAGCGGCTGGATTATTTATTGGCTGAAGATTTAAGAATTATCCAAAGTCCGTCCGTCTTTTCTTTTTCATTAGATGCAGTGTTATTATCAAGATTTGTTAGTGTTCCAGTAAATAAGGGTAAAGTAGTGGACTTATGTTCGGGAAATGGTGTAATACCTCTATTTTTAAGTGCGCGTACAAAGGCAGACATTATAGGAGTAGAATTGCAGTATCGACTATATGATATGGCTGAGCGGAGTATAAAGTATAATGGGTTAGAAGATCAAATTAAAATGATTCAAGGTGATGTGAAAGAAATTCCACCCCAGTTAGGTATTGAAAAATATGATGTGGTTACATGTAATCCACCGTATTTTTTAGCCCATGAATTAAGCGATAAAAATGTTAGTGAACATTATGCCATTGCTAGACATGAAATTCATTTAACTTTAGATGAGGCAATCGAATCTGCCAGTCGGTTGTTAAAGCAAGGCGGAAAAGCTGCATTTGTTCATCGTCCGGGAAGACTTTTAGATATTGTTACTTCAATGAGAGCTCACCGTCTCGAACCAAAACGAATCCGCTTTGTGTATCCTAAATTCGGGAAAGAAGCAAATACTTTATTAATAGAAGGCATAAAGGACGGGAAACCTGATTTGAAAGTATTACCACCATTGTATGTATATGATGAGAATAATCAATATACGGATGAAGTGAGTGAAATTCTTTATGGAGACAAAAAATAGTCATATTTTTTATGTTTTAGAATGTGCAAATCAATCTCTTTATGCTGGCTATACAAACAATTTGGAGAAACGATTAGCAACCCATAATGCAGGAAAGGGTGCGAAATATACGAAGGCCCATCGCCCTGTTAAGTGTATCTATTTTGAAACTTATGCTACAAAGCAAGAAGCAATGCGAGCCGAGTATGCCTTTAAACAGTTAAAACGAAGCGAAAAATTGAAATATATTGGGAGAGACGTTTGATGAAATCACAAAAGAGCAGTCAACATGAACAGGGAAGCTGTCTTTATTTAGTTGCAACCCCTATAGGGAACTTAGAAGATATGACAGTACGAGCGTTGCGTATTTTAAAAGAAGTAGATGTCATTGCAGCTGAGGATACCCGTAATACAAAAAAATTATGTCATTACTTTGACATTCAAACCCCATTAGTAAGTTACCATGAACATAATTTAGAGCAAGGTGGGGAGAAACTTTTAGGGTATTTACGGGAAGGGAAATCGGTTGCTTTAGTAAGTGATGCAGGTCTTCCATGTATTTCGGATCCGGGAGCAGATATTGTTATGAAAGCTATAGAAGAGGATTTTGCCGTTGTTCCTATACCTGGTGCCAATGCAGCTTTAACAGCATTAATTGCATCAGGTATTACACCGCAGCCATTTTATTTCTTTGGATTTTTAAATCGTCATAAAAAGGAACGTCGACAACAGTTAGAAAAATTGGCGAAGCGGGAAGAAACAATCATTTTCTATGAGGCTCCACACCGTTTAAAGGAAACTTTAAAGGATTTGGAACTTATTCTAGGAAATCGAAAGATTGTGTTAGCCCGAGAGCTCACGAAAAAATTTGAAGAGTTTTTGCGCGGTACAATTTCAGAAGCAGTCCAATGGGTAAGTGAAAATGAAATACGTGGAGAATTTTGTGTCATTATTGAAGGGAATATAAATGGTGAAATCGAAGAGGAGCAAGAATCTTATTGGACAAGTTTATCTCTAGTAGAACATGTGGACTATCTAATAGAAGAAAAACAAATGAATTCAAAAGAAGCCATTAAAGAAGTTGCTAAACTTCGAGGGCTAGCAAAAAGAGATGTTTACCAGGAATATCATGTATAAAACAGTATGATAAAAATAAAAAAAGCGTATGCTATTTTTAATGATTTAAAAGTTAGCAACGCTTTTTTATAGTTCTTACTTAGAAATATGTTGTTGGATTTCTTTCATTAAAATTTCTGCACCTTCTGGACTTAAAATTAATTTGCCTCCAGCAAGACGGAAGTTTTCATCGGAAACTTCACCAGTTACAGCACAAGTCATGTTAGGCATATATTTTTTAAGAATGATTTTATCGTCATCAACGTAAATTTCTAACGCATCTTTTTCTGCAATGCCTAATGTACGACGAAGCTCGATCGGAATAACTACACGTCCTAATTCATCGACTTTACGAACGATACCTGTTGATTTCATGACAATATTTCCTCCTATGGATTGTTTATTATATTATTTTCTTTTGTTTCGCCAAAATTCGACATTATTCTCTGTCTGATTAGAATCATACCAAGTAATGCCATAAACGTCAATTATTTAGCATTAATGGTTTAATATTGATGTGAAATAGTTGTGAACATTTGATACATAAACGGGATTTCTGATTTAAAAATATAGATTATTAATATAAAACGTTCAATTTAGTTGGAAAGTTCCACCAAATTTACACCTTTTACTAATAGTATTTTTCGACAACATTCTGTAATAATATTCTTTCATTGAAACAATTTTCTTACTTCGATAAAATAAACACTATACAGTTTGACAATGGAGGCCATTTTAAGTGAGTGAAAAGAATACATTTTATATAACAACCCCAATTTATTATCCCAGTGGTAAGTTTCATATCGGTACAGCATATACAACTGTGGCATCAGATACGATGGCACGATATAAACGATTAAGAGGATATGATGTTCGTTTTTTAACGGGTATGGACGAGCATGGTCAAAAAATTCAAGAAAAGGCATCTGAAGCAGGGAAACATCCGCAGGAGTACGTTAATGAAATTGCAGATGCAGCAAAAAAACTTTGGTCTTTAATGGATATTTCTTACGATGATTTTATTCAAACTACACAAGAGCGCCATACAAAAAGTGTAGAAAAAATCTTCCAAAAATTCCTTGATAATGGAGACATTTATAAAGGGGAATATGAAGGCTGGTATTGTACACCTTGTGAATCTTTTTACACTGAAACCCAGTTAGTAGATGGAAACTGTCCTGATTGTGGACGTCCAGTTCATAAAGTAAAAGAGGAATCATATTTCTTCAACATGAAGAAATATGCGGATCGATTATTACAATATTACGAAAAAAATGTTGAATTCATTGAGCCAGAATCTCGTAAAAATGAAATGATAAATAACTTTATTAAACCTGGTTTAGAGGATTTATCTGTTTCAAGAACTTCATTTGATTGGGGTATTAAAGTACCTGGAGATCCAAAGCATGTTATTTATGTTTGGGTGGACGCTTTATCAAACTATATAACAGCTTTAGGATACGGATCAGATAATGAAGAATTATTCAATAAATACTGGCCAGCTGATGTACAAGTTGTAGGGAAAGATATTGTTCGTTTCCATACAATTTATTGGCCAATTTTCTTAATGGCTTTAGATTTACCATTACCTAAAAAAGTATTTGCCCATGGTTTTATCATGATGAAAGATGGAAAAATGTCGAAATCGAAAGGGAATGTCGTTTATCCAGAAATGTTAATTGAACGCTATGGATTAGACGCAACGAGATACTTCTTACTTCGCGAGCTACCTTTTGGTGCTGATGGCGTATTTTCTCCAGAATCATTTGTTGAAAGAACGAATTTTGATTTAGCAAACGACTTAGGAAACTTATTGAATCGTACCGTTTCAATGATGAACAAATATTTTGATGGTATTATTCCAACGAAAAAACTAGTAGAAACTGAGTTCGATGCTGCCCTTAAAGTACACGCAAAAGAAACTCGTTTAATTTACGAGCAAAATATGGAGAAAATGCAATTTAGCGTTGTATTATCCGATGTTTGGTCCCTTGTTTCTCGTACGAATAAATATATTGACGAAACACAACCTTGGGTATTGGCAAAAGATGAAGAAAATAAAGGTAAATTAGCGTCAGTCATGTATAATTTGGCTGAAAGTTTACGTCATATTGCCGTAATGTTACAACCATTTATGACGTCAACACCTAAACAAATTGTCGAACAATTAGGTTTAGACGAATCTTATTTAAATTGGGAAACAATTGAAACATTTGGGAATGTTATTCCGGAAAATATAAAAGTGGTAGAAAAAGGAATACCAATTTTCCCTCGTTTAGATGTTGAAGTTGAAGTTGCTTATATTAGAGAACAAATGAGAGCTTCGGTGAAAACACCTCAAGAAGAGGAGAAAAAGACAGAAGTTGAAGTTTCAGATGTTCCTGAAATTTCAATTGATGATTTTATGAAAATCGACTTAAGGGTTGCAACGGTAACAGCTTGTGAACCAATTCCTAAAGCAGATAAATTATTAAAGCTGCAAGTGGATCTTGGATATGAACAACGTCAAGTTGTATCGGGTATAGCTCAATATTACAAACCTGAAGAGTTAGTTGGGCAAAAAGTCATAGTTGTAGCAAACTTAAAACCAGTTAAGCTACGTGGTGAGCTTTCACAAGGTATGATTTTAGCAGGTTCCCATGATGGTGTATTAACCCTTGCTACCGTTGATCCGAAGTTGCAAAATGGAGCTAAAGTTAAATAAGGATTTTAACTTTTCAAGCCTGTTGAACAAGATAAGTTCAACAGGCTTTTCACTAGAAAAATTGTGACTTTAAAACTATATTGTCATAATAAAGGAGAAAACATAATCTGTCGAAATAGGTAAATTCTATTAAAAAAATGTAATGTAAAAATTGTTTTATGACATAAAAAGATATCCGTGTAACAAATCTGTAATTTGAATGTCAACTAAGAAATATTTTATTCCAATAAAATGAGTGAGGAGATTGAAGATGTTTATAGATACACATGTCCATTTAAATGCAGATCAGTATGAAGAAGATTTGCAACAAGTAATCGAGAGAGCAATTGAAGCGAAAGTTGAAAAAATGGTAGTAGTCGGCTTTGATCGAAAAACAATCGAAAAAGCCATGAAACTAGCAGATGAGTACGAATTTATTTATGCAGTAATTGGATGGCATCCTGTTGATGCAATTGATTGCACACCAGAAGATTTGGAGTGGATTGAACAACTTGCCGCTCATCCTAAAGTAGTCGGTATTGGAGAAACGGGTTTAGATTACTACTGGGATAAATCACCTAAAGATGTGCAACAAGAACTATTTCGTAAACAGATTCATCTAGCACAAAAGTTAAAACTGCCAATCGTTATTCATAATCGCGAAGCAACTGGGGATGTTGTAAAAATATTACGGGAAGAAAATGCTGCGTCGGTTGGGGGCGTTATGCACTGTTTTAGCGGTAGTGTTGAAACAGCTCATGAGTGCATTGCAATGAATTTCATGATTAGTCTAGGTGGTCCTGTCACATTTAAAAATGCACGCCAGCCAAAAGAAGTTGCAAAAGAAATCCCATTAGAGCATTTAATGATTGAAACAGATGCTCCATATTTGGCACCCCATCCTTATCGAGGTAAGCGGAATGAACCGTCCTATGTACCGTTAGTTGCTGAAGAAATTGCTCGTCAAAAAGAGTTAACAGTTGACGAAGTTGCAAGAGTGACAACTTCAAATGCTATTAAATTTTTTAAACTCGATGAATAAGAATCCGAAACGTCTCCAATACTGCGTTTAAGACGGATTAAAATAAATGGACTATTTTTTATAAAAATTTAATTGGTTGACAGCTAAAAAAGTAGCCCGTATAATCCAACGAGTGTCAAGGAGGCGTTTTTCATGTCAAAAATTTCCATGAAAAACTTGTTCTCAGGATCATTGAGGAGTAAGCGAACAGTGGTAGGAATTATATCTCTTATCCTGTTTGTTTCAGTAGTTTCTTTTGTTGCTTATCAAGGAACAAAAGAGTCGGTTGTTGTAAATGCAAACGGTAAAGAACAAGAATTATTAACACACGCAAATACAGTAGGCGAACTTTTACAACAAGAAGGTATTGCCGTTTCTGAATATGATAAAGTATCACCCTCACTGAACACCAAGATCGTCAGTGGAATGACGATTGATTGGGAACAAGCTAAAGAAGTAACTATTTCAGTTGACGGAAAAGAGTCAAAGGTTTGGACAACTGAAAGTAAAGTGAAGAACATTTTGGAAGAAGCAAATATCGAAGTAACAGAGCATGATAAATTATCAGTTGCTTTGGACGCAGAAGTAGGAGCAGATAACAAAATCGATATTCAAAAGGCGTTTCAGTTAACGCTTGTCGATGGTTTAGAGGAAAGACAAGTTTGGTCCACTTCGACTACGGTCGCTAACTTTTTGAAACAACAGGGAATTCAGCTTAATGAGTTTGATCGTGTTGAAAATGATTTGGAGGCTGTTATCACTCCAGAGGATAAAATCACAGTTGTTCGTGTAGAAAAGGTTACCGATGTAGTGGAAGAATCGGTTGATTTCGCAGTAGAGACGAAATCAGACTCTTCGTTACTAAAAGGAAAAGAAAAGGTAGTCACAGAGGGCGAGGAAGGAAAAATAGCTCGCACTTATGAAGTTACGAAAGAAAATGGTAAAGTAGTAGATAAAAAGCTAAAAACAGAAGAAGTTTTGAAAGAACCAAAAACAGAAGTTGTCGCAGTTGGTACAAAAGTAGTAACAGCTACAGTTTCTCGTGGTAATAGTTCTTCTTCAAAAAATAGCAAAGAATTTTATGTAACGGCTACTGCTTACACTGCAGACTGTAAAGGATGTTCAGGCGTTTCTGCCACAGGTCTTAACTTAAAAGCCAATTCTGGTATGAAAGTTATTGCGGTTGACCCAAATGTAATTCCATTAGGATCGAAAGTTTGGGTTGAAGGGTATGGTAATGCGATCGCTGCAGATACGGGTGGATCCATCCAAGGAAATAAAATTGATGTCTTTGTAAGCTCGAAACAAGAAGCCAATAATTGGGGACGGAAAAAAGTCCGCATTAAAATTTTAAATTAAGTCTATTAAGCTTTCAAAAGATTAGTTGATCAACCAAAATGTTTAAAAGAGTCTTCCTGTCTGTAAATGGGAAGACTCTTTTATTTTTTGGATGCATTATATACGTTGGTTATGAATTATAAATAAAACGACGTTTACACTATTGTATGTTATTATAGTCACAGATTGTTTGAAAAGAGGGGTATATTTTTGAATATACAAGAAATCATCGTTGTAGAAGGAAAAGATGATACAACGGCCATTAAACGTGCTGTTAATGCTGATACAATAGAGACAAACGGTTCGGCTATTTCGGAGGAAATCCTTCGACGTATTGAGCATGCTCAACAAAAACGGGGCGTTATCGTTTTTACAGATCCAGATTATCCAGGGCGGCGTATTCGTGCCATCATTGAGGAGAGAGTACCAGGAGTAAAGCATGCATTTTTAGCTAAAGAAAAAACCATTGCAAAAAACGGCAAAGGACTTGGAATTGAACATGCCCGGGATGAAGATATTCGAGAAGCATTAAGTAATGTTTATACACCGAATGCTCAAGGTCATATAGAAGCCGAAATTACGATGGAAGATTTATTCGTTGCTCGATTAATAGGACACCCCCAATCTAAAAATCGTCGCTTAAGATTAGGTGAAATTTTGAATATAGGAATGACAAATGGCAAACAATTGCATAAACGACTTACCATGTTTCAAATTACTGTTGAACAATTTGGTCAAGCAGTAGCCCAACTAGATCAGGAGGAGCAAAATGTATAAAGATATCGCAACACCTATTCGTACAAAGGAAATTTTAAATAAATATGGATTTTCATTTAAAAAAAGTTTAGGACAAAATTTTTTAATTGATCCAAATATATTACGTAATATTGTAAGTCATGCTAATTTAACGAAAGATAGTGGTGCGATTGAGATTGGACCTGGTATCGGGGCATTGACTGAACATCTTGCGCGGGCTGCCAAAAAAGTTGTATCTTTCGAAATCGATCAACGTTTACTACCGGTATTAGAGGATACATTAAGTCCGTACGATAACATTAAAATTATTCATTCCGATATATTAAAAGCAGATGTAGAAAAAGTAATAAAGAAAGAGATGCCAGGTATTGAAGATATTATGGTTGTGGCAAACTTACCTTATTATGTGACAACACCTATTTTAATGAAATTATTAAACGATCGTTTACCAATTCGCGGCTTTGTTGTCATGATGCAAAAGGAAGTAGCTGATCGTATAACAGCAAAACCTGGTACGAAGGAATATGGCTCCTTATCAATCGCTATTCAATATTATGTAAAAGCAGAAGTGGCAATGGTTGTACCAAAAACGGTATTTATGCCTCAACCAAATGTAGACTCTGCTGTCATTCGATTAATTAAGCATGATGAACCTCCAGTTAAAGTAATCGATGAAGATTTCTTATTTGAGGTTACCCGTACATCCTTTGCACAACGTAGAAAAACGATTTTGAACAATTTGCAATCGGGTCTTCCTTCAGGAAAGGAAAAGAAGCAACAAATATTAGATGCCCTTGAACAATGTGGTATTGAACCGGCAAGAAGAGGGGAAACTTTATCTATCCAAGAGTTTGCAAAATTAGCAGATGCACTTTATTCTCATTTTTGCAATACACAATAATATGAAACGTGTCATTTTTTTATTAAATTCCAATACTTTTTTATGCAAAAAAAGTTGACAACAATTTTATCTGCTGATAAAATATTATAATTTGTTGACAAGTAACCAATAATGGGCTATACTAGGTATAGTGAGGTGTATGCGAAAATGCCAAAAACGTTAGCTGACATTAAAAAGTCTCTAGATTGTCATTTGGGTAAACGTTTGCGATTAAAAGCAAACGGAGGTCGCAAGAAAACGGTTGAGTGTGATGGAGTACTTAGTGAAACTTATCACGCAGTATTTGTAGTTGAGCTCGATCAAGAAGATAACGCTTGTAAACGCGTTTCTTATAGCTACACAGATATTCTAACTGAAGCAGTAGAAATAACATTTTTAGACGATGTGCAAGTTGCCATTGCCAAATAGTTTTATTTGTATTTTTAAAACACTCATTTTTGAGTGTTTTTTGTTTTCTTTCGCACATACTACAGTTGTTAACCTACTTATTTTGAAGGAGGAATAACTGCATGGCCAGAAGAAAAGGAATCATGTCGAGTCGTCTAAAAGAAGAGATTGCCAAGGAACTCGGATTTTATGATGTAGTCGAACGTGAAGGCTGGGGCGGAATAAAATCACGTGATGCAGGTAATATGGTAAAGCGAGCAATTGAAATGGCCGAACAAGGTCTAGCACAGCAAAACCAAAACAATCAAAAGTAAGTAGTAGTTAACATTTTGCCAATAAATCCTGAAATGGATTTATTGGCTTTTTCATTGATAACTATTGAAAAAAACGTTTAAACTATTTCGTAACACGGGTTTGAGACACTTTTGATTCCGTTATGGTAAAATATATGGAAGTAATGAGACTGTCTACATAAGGGACCTTTTTATGGTTAACTTATACTAATTTTTAAAATGAAAACAAAAAGGGTTTCACTATAGATTTGGTTGCCAATTGAGGAGGACACGGTATGCTTTATGTGAAAGCGCCAGCGAAAATAAATTTAACTTTAGATGTTTTATATAAACGTCCTGATAATTACCATGAAGTAGAGATGATTATGACTACGGTTGACTTATCAGACCGTATTGGACTAGAGTCCCGTAAGGATGGGCAAATTAAAATCAATTCTACTAATGGATTTATTCCAGATGATAATCGAAATTTAGCTTATCAAGCTGCCCAATTAATTAAAGATACATATGGGATAAAAGAAGGCGTTACAATTGTAATTGATAAAGAAATTCCGGTTGCAGCTGGTCTTGCTGGTGGCAGTAGTGATGCAGCTGCAACGTTAAAAGGATTGAACGAGCTTTGGGGTTTAAATTTATCTATTGATACGTTAGCTGAATTAGGCGCTAAAATTGGTTCGGATGTATCCTTTTGTGTTTATGGGGGGACGGCATTAGCAACTGGACGGGGAGAAAAAATTCATCACCTTCCCGCACCACCAACATGCTGGATCGTTTTAGCTAAACCGAAAATTGGCGTATCAACAGCACAAGTTTATGGTGGACTGAATGTTGATGAGATTGAGCACCCTAATACAAAGCAAATGATTGAAGCGATAGAAAAAAATGATTATTTCATGATGTGTGAATCGGTAGGGAATGTTCTTGAATCCGTTACCTTTGAACTTCATCCAGAAGTTGTCATGATTAAAGAACAGATGAAACGTTTTGGCGCGGATGCAGTTTTAATGAGTGGAAGTGGTCCAACTGTATTTGGATTAGTTGATAACGAATCAAGACTTCCTCGTATTTATAATGGTTTACGAGGTTTTTGTGATGAAGTTTTTGCAGTTCGTTTATTAGGGGAAAGAAATTCACTTGCTTAAATGCGTACATTTATGATACTTTTTCTATAAATTATTCGTCTATTGAAAGTTGCTTGATTAATAAAAGTATGGGTATAAAAAATCAAAAAAGCTTGAAGTACAAATTTAATGTTTAGGAGAGGATCGCATGAAATGGAAGCGAAGTGAACGGCTAGTTGATATGACTTATTATTTACTTGAGCATCCACATCAGCTGATCCCGCTAACTTATTTTTCTGAAACTTATCAATCGGCTAAATCCTCAATTAGCGAAGATTTAACGATTGTAAAAGAAACGTTTGAAGAAAAAGGAATCGGGTTGTTGGTGACAGTACCTGGTGCGGCAGGTGGGGTAAAATATATTCCTAAAATGTCAAAGGAAGAAGTTCGGGATATTATTCAATTATTAATTTCAGAACTAAGCCAATCAGACCGCTTATTGCCAGGTGGATATTTGTTTATGACGGATTTACTCGGTAATCCGGAGCTTATGAATCGAGTAGGGAAAGTATTCGCTAGCATCTTTGCTGATCAACATATTGATGTCATTATGACAGTAGCGACAAAAGGAATATCTATCGCTCATTCAATTGCTAGACATTTGAATGTTCCAGTTGTCGTAGTCCGTCGAGATAGTAAAGTAACAGAAGGTTCAACAGTAAGTATTAATTATGTTTCAGGTTCTTCCCGTCGCATTCAAACGATGGTGCTTTCTAAACGTAGCATGAAGAGTGGGCAACGTGTGCTAATAACCGACGATTTTATGAAAGTTGGGGGTACGATGAATGGAATGAAAAATTTATTGGAAGAGTTTGATTGTGAACTTGCAGGGATTGCTGTTCTTGTAGAAGCAGAACATGCAGATGAAACGCTTGTTGATGATTATTATTCATTAGTAAAACTCCATGCCGTAAATGAAAAAGATCGTACCATTGCTTTAAGTGAAGGGAATTACTTTTTAAAGGAGGGCATATAAAATGAAAACTGTATCAACGAACAATGCACCGGCAGCAATCGGTCCATACGCTCAAGGAATTATTGTAAATGGAATGTTCTATAGCTCTGGTCAAATTCCGTTAACTGCAGCAGGTGAATTAGTAGAAGGCGACATTGTAGCTCAAACAAATCAAGTATTTGAAAATTTGAAAGCTGTCTTAAAAGAAGCAGGTAGTTCTTTAAATCATGTTGTAAAAACAACTGTCTTTTTAGCAGATATGAATGACTTTGCAGCAATGAATGAAGTGTATGCTAATCATTTTGGAGATCACAAACCTGCACGATCAGCAATAGAAGTAGCTAGATTACCAAAGGATGTAAAGGTAGAAATTGAAGTAATAGCAGTAGTGGAATAAACTAGTTTACAAGAAAAAGTGGTGAATTACTTTAGTAGTAGTTCGTCATTTTTTTTATATAAAAAATATTTCTCATTTTTTCGAAAATTTTATAAAAGAAGAAGGAAAAAAGAAATTTTTGTAGAATCATATCTTTAAAAGGCATCCTAGATGAGAGGAGTGAGAGAATGGAAGTTACTGACGTAAGATTAAGACGTGTTCAAACTGATGGGCGCATGCGAGCAATTGCTTCCATCACACTAGACGATGAATTCGTGGTTCATGATATTCGAGTGATTGATGGAAATAATGGGTTATTTGTTGCTATGCCAAGCAAGCGTACACCCGACGGAGAATTCCGTGACATTGCACATCCTATTAACTCTGAAACAAGAAATAAACTTCAAGATGTAGTATTAGCTGCTTATCATGCTTCTAGTGAAGAAGAAGCACTTCAACTTGAAGAGGCAAATGCATAATGTAAAGATGAAGAGACTACTTACCTAGAGTAGTCTCTTTTTTCATGTATAAAAGTAATAGAAAAAATGAAGGAAATACCAAATGAGGATGTCATGGATTTGTCAAGTCTGGAAGCCTTGAAAATCGGGTGAATTTACTATATAGTCATAAGAGAATATGAGGAAAATTGGAGGACTTAGAATGACGAACATTTTTGCAGTCATTTTGGCTGCTGGTCAAGGAACTCGCATGAAGTCCAAATTATATAAGGTGCTCCATCCTGTATGTGGAAAACCAATGGTAGAACATGTTGTAGAAAACATTCAAACTTTGAATGTGAACCGTATTGTTACTGTTGTTGGTCACGGAGCGGATAAAGTAAAAGATCAATTGGGCGATAAAAGTGAATATGTACTTCAGGAAGAACAACTTGGTACGGCTCATGCCGTTATTCAAGCTGAGGCGATTTTAGGTTCATTGGAAGGGACAACGTTAGTTGTTTGTGGAGATACTCCTTTAATTCGTCCTGAAACGATGAAAGCGCTATATGAACATCACCAAAATCAAAAGGCAAAAGCGACGATTTTAACGGCAGTTGCTGACAATCCAACAGGTTATGGTCGTGTAATTCGTGGTGCTAATGGCCAAGTAGAACAAATTGTAGAGCAAAAAGATGCTTCACCTGAACAACAGTTAGTTAATGAAATTAACACTGGAACTTATTGCTTTGATAACAAAGCATTATTTGAAGCATTAAAGCTTGTTAAAAATGAAAATGCACAAGGTGAATATTATTTACCAGATGTCATTGAAATATTACAACAACAAGGTGAAATTGTATCAGCATATACTTGTTCCAATTTTGATGAAACGTTAGGTGTTAATGATCGTGTAGCATTAGCACAAGCGGAAGAAATTATGCGTGCTCGTATTAATGAGAAGCATATGCGAAATGGTGTAACGATTATTAATCCATCTACTACTTCTATTAGTGCAGATGCAGTAATTGGTAGTGATACTGTCATCAAGCCTGGTGTAATGATTGAAGGAAAGACGATTATTGGTAGTGATTGTATTATCGGTCCGAATACTACAATTGTTAATAGTCAAATTGGTGATCGCTCTATC
Source organism: Ureibacillus sp. 179-F W5.1 NHS (assembly GCF_045369345.1). NCBI lineage: Bacteria > Bacillati > Bacillota > Bacilli > Caryophanales > Caryophanaceae > Ureibacillus > Ureibacillus sp. 179-F W5.1 NHS. The sequence continues at coordinate 19,497 of NZ_JBIQFG010000023.1, forward strand.
GTACAAAATTCTGTTGCAACAGATAGTGTAGTAGGAGAAGATACTGCGGTTGGTCCATTTGCCCATTTACGTCCTGATTCTCAATTAGGAAACCACGTGAAAATTGGTAACTTTGTTGAAGTGAAGAAAAGCACGCTAGGTAATGATACAAAAGTTTCCCACTTAAGCTATATTGGTGATGCGGAAGTAGGGAACAATGTAAACATCGGTTGTGGTTCAATCACAGTTAACTATGATGGTAAAAATAAATTTAAAACAGTAATTGAAGATAATGTTTTTGTAGGATGTAATTCAAATTTAGTGGCACCCGTTAAATTAGGTGCTGGTTCGTTTATAGCAGCTGGTTCAACGATTACGAAAGAAGTACCAGAAGACGCGTTGGCAATCGCGCGTTCTAGACAAGAAAATAAACTTGATTATGCAAAGAAATTAAATTCAAAATAAATTTGTAAAACTATTAGGAGGCCATCATGCCGTATCAATATGCTGACACAAAACTTAAAATCTTCTCTTTAAATTCTAACTACCCTTTAGCACAAGAAATTGCGGAATTGATGGGTGTTGAACTTGGGAAATCATCTGTTAAACATTTCAGTGATGGAGAAGTTCAAATTAGTATTGAGGAAAGTATCCGCGGTTGTGACGTTTTCATCGTTCAATCGACTTCTGCCCCTGTAAATGAACATTTAATGGAACTTTTAATTATGATTGATGCTGTTAAACGTGCTTCTGCTCGTACAATTAATGTAGTCATCCCTTATTATGGCTATGCACGCCAAGACCGTAAAGCGAAGGCTCGTGAACCAATTACAGCGAAATTAGTAGCGAATTTATTAGAAACTGCAGGTGCTGACCGTGTAATCGTATTAGATTTACACGCACCACAAATTCAAGGTTTCTTTGATATTTTAATTGACCATTTACAAGCAGTACCGATCTTATCTACTTACTTCAAATCCAAAAACTTAAATCCAGAAGATCTTGTCGTTGTATCTCCGGATCACGGTGGAGTTACTCGTGCACGTAAAATGGCAGAGCGTTTAAAAGCTCCAATTGCTATTATCGATAAACGTCGTCCAAAACCAAACGTGGCGGAAGTTATGAACATTGTCGGGAACATTGAAGGAAAAGTTTGTATCTTAATTGATGATATTATTGATACTGCAGGTACAATTACAATTGGTGCAAATGCATTAATTGAGGCAGGTGCGAAAGAAGTTTATGCATGTTGTTCTCACCCTGTATTATCAGGTCCAGCTATTGAGCGCATTGAAAACTCAGCAATTAAAGAATTAGTAGTAACAAATACAATTCAACTGACTGAAGATAAAGTGTCTCCAAAAATTAAACAACTTTCAGTAGCGAATTTAATGGCAGAAGCTATTTCTCGTGTATATGAAAACAAATCTGTAAGTACATTATTCGATTAATCCCATATAGATAGACAAGGCTATATTAGTAGCCTTGTCTTTTTTATGTTCTAGTATAATTGAGATATAAATAAATTGGAATTTAACGTGAATCTAATATACAAATTTGTCCAATAAAAGAGTTTAGTATTCAGAAAAATAGACATAATAGTATAAGTCATGATTTTCTGAAAGGAGCGATTTTTTTGGATATAGTATTACAAGCGACTCGCCGTGATAAAGGAGCTCGTTCTTCTTTAACGAAATTACGAAATGAAGGGAAATTACCGGCAGTAATCTACGGATATAATGTCGATACGATTCCTGTATCAATTGATTACAAGGATACTGCAAAAGCTGTCCAACAATATGGACGTACAGCAGTATTTAAAATTGATGTTGAAGGAAAACAATTAAACGCTATTTTAAATGAAGTACAAAGATGTGCACTAAAAGGGACAGTAAAACATGTAGATTTTTTATCCATTAATATGTCAGAAGAATTAGAAGTGGAAGTGCCGATTACTCCTATTGGCGAAGCAATCGGTGTAAAAGAAGGCGGCGTTTTAACTCAACCATTACGAGTATTAAAAATTAAAGTGAAACCGTCCGACATTCCAGAGTCAATTGACGTGGATATTTCCCATTTGACGATGAATGATTCCATCTCTGTAGGAGATATTCGTAGTAGTGTCCAATACGAAATATTAAATCAAGATGAAGAGGCGGTAGTGACCGTTACACCTCCAGTAGTGGTAAATGATGATACAGCTGGACAAGGTGACGATGAAAATCAAGATATTAAAGCAACAGAAGCACCCGAATCAGAAAGTTAATCAAAAAATGTATGAGTCGATGCTCATACATTTTTATTTTGAAAACAAAAGGAAAATTACATAAACAAAACTTGTTTTTTCTTTTTCAACACAGCGTATGATAAAATAAGCTACGATTAGTGAAAAAAGGATGAGTCAATTATGAAATTAATTATTGGATTAGGGAATCCTGGGAAACAATATGAACATACACGACATAATATTGGCTTTGAATGCATTGATGCATTAGCTGAAAAATGGGATTCTCCGTTAAATCAATTAAAATTTAATGGAATGTATGCCATTGTTCATCGGCCTGAAGGGAAAGTCATTTTGTTAAAACCTTTAACATATATGAACTTATCAGGTGAATGTGTTCGCCCGTTAATGGATTATTTTGATATTGATATAGAAGACATCATTGTAATATATGATGATTTAGATTTAGAAACAGGAAAACTCCGGTTAAGACAAAAAGGTAGTGCTGGAGGCCATAACGGAATTAAATCGTTAATACAACATTTAGGATCACAAGAGTTTAATCGAATTCGAGTAGGGATTAACCGACCACCTGCTGGTATGAAAGTAACGGATTATGTATTAGCAAAATTTTCAAAAGAAGAGGATCCAATTATTGATGAAGCCGTTAATAAAACCGTCGCTGCAGTAGAATCATCACTATCCAAAAAATTTCTAGATGTGATGACTGAATTTAACGGTGCATAAATAGGCAAAATTAGGTCAATACTTTGAGTATTAGAAAGCGTATGCTTTTACATACTTAAAGGAGGACGATACTAATGCCTGTTCGTTATCGTTGTCGTCATTGTGAAACGGAAATTGGGACATTACCCTTTGATGCGGATGAAACTATACGTAAGTTGCATTTATTCGAAGTGGGAGAAGTAGACGATTATATTGAAAAAAATGAGCACGGTGATACAACAGTGCATTGTATTTGTGAACATTGTGAAGATTCATTGAGACAATTTCCCGATTATTACGCACTGAAAAAATGGTTGCAATAAAAGTAGTTTAAAACATAGAAAAACCATTTTTTGTATTACTGCAAATATGTGGGCGACTTATTTTATTAAAGTCACCCACTTTTTCCGCTTTGTTTATGAAAATAAAAATAAAGCGGTTATTTTACATGTAATTGATTAATGATTACATAAATTAAGTATGAATGATGGAAGGAGGTTTATGAATGAACGTATTTCATCAACTATTCTCTCAAGATAAACATATAAATAGTTTAATTAATCAAATTGGAGAAAAAAATTATGATTCTCAACTTATTACGGGCTTAACAGGAAGTGCAAGGCCAGTTTTTTTTCAATCAATATTCAAGGAAACGAATAAGCCTCTTTATATATTGTCGGCCAATCTTTTACAAGCTCAAAAATTAGTTGATGATTTATCCTCCTTAGTTGGGGAAGAGTTTGTTCATTATTATCCTGCAGATGAATTTATCGCAGCGGATATGACAATTGCATCGCCGGAATTGAAGGCGCAACGTATCGCAACCCTTGATCTATTAGTGAAGCAGGAGAAAGCAATATATGTCATTCCGATTGCTGGAATGCGAAAAATGATGACACCGGTACAACAGTGGAAAAATTATTATTTAGAAGCTGTAATAGGGAAAGATATCGAAATTGAAGAATGGCTATTACATTTGGTGACGATGGGATATACAAGAAGCCAAATGGTTACAACACCTGGTGAGTTTGCATTACGTGGAGGGATTTTAGATATTTATCCTCCATATGCAGAGTCGCCTATTCGTATTGAATTATTTGATACAGAAGTCGATTCAATCCGTACTTTTTCTGCAGACGATCAACGATCCATAGAAAAATTGGACTCCGTACGTATTTTACCGGCTTCAGAACTATTGTTAACAACAAGTCAACGGGCTGAATTAGCAGAAAGACTAGAGAACTCCTTAAGTAAAAGTTTGAAGAAAATAAAAAAACAAGAAACGCAAGAACTGTTATATCAAAATATCCAATATGATATTGAAATGCTACGACAAGGAAATATTCCTGATCATATTACGAAATATGGATCCCTTCTTTATGATGAACAAACTTTCCTAGGGGATTATTTTGCGAAGGATGGCATTGTTTTATTCGATGAGCTTGGACGAATTCAAGAAGTAATGGATGCATGGGAACGGGAGGAAGAAGAATGGTTTATTTCCCTAATAGAAGAAGGGAAAATTGTTCATGACGTTAAATCTTCCTTTTCTTTTAAAGAAGTTCATTCGATGTTAGACCAGCAAAAAATATACTTTGCTTTATTCGCTCGAACGTTTTCGGGTATTACCTTTAAAAAAACAACAAACTTTTCTTGTAAACCAATGCAACAATTCCACGGGCAAATAAGCCTTTTACAAAATGAAATAGAGCGATGGACACAAGAGAAATTTACAGTATTGTTTGTAGCAGATGGGAAAGAACGAATTAAAAAACTGCAAAGCATGTTGGAAGAATACAACATTCATAGTTTGCTAGGGGCGCCCACAGAACCAGGCATTTATTTAGTTGATGGGGTGTTAACTTCTGGTTTTGAATTGCCATTACAACGAATTGCGGTAGTAACCGATGATGAGCTGTTTAAACAACAGGCAAAAAGAAAGCCCCGTAGACCGCAAAAAATGTCTAATGCGGAACGGATTAAAAGCTATACCGAAATTAAACCTGGTGATTATGTCGTACATGTTCATCACGGTATAGGGAAATATATTGGTATTGAAACCCTTGAAGTAAATGGTACTCATAAAGATTATTTAAATATTCGCTATCGAGCAGATGATAAGTTATATGTGCCTGTTGAACAGATTGATTTAATTCAAAAATACGTTGCTTCTGAAGGGAAAGAACCGAAGCTTCATAAACTTGGTGGTGCCGAGTGGAAAAAAGCGAAGGCAAAAGTATCCTCTGCTGTTAAAGATATTGCGGATGATTTAATTAAACTTTATGCAAAACGGGAAGCAGAGAAGGGATATGCCTTTTCTCCTGATACAGATGAGCAGCGTGCTTTTGAAGACGCTTTCCCATATGAAGAAACAGAAGATCAATTACGTTCAATTCTCGAAGTAAAACGGGATATGGAACGGGAACGTCCAATGGATCGCCTTGTGTGTGGTGATGTTGGTTATGGTAAAACAGAAGTAGCTATTCGTGCAGCGTTTAAAGCAGTAATGGATGGGAAACAAGTGGCCTTTCTTGTACCGACAACAATTTTAGCCCAACAGCATTTTGAGACAATGCAGGAACGCTTTGAGGACTATGGGATTCATATTGGTCTATTAAGCCGTTTCCGTACGAAAAAACAACAAACGGAAACGTTAAAAGGTTTAAAAGACGGAACCGTTGATATTGTAATCGGTACGCATCGGGTATTATCGAAAGACGTTGTGTTCCGTGATTTAGGTTTATTAATTGTGGATGAAGAACAACGATTTGGGGTAACCCATAAAGAAAAAATTAAACAGTTGAAAACAAATGTTGATGTTTTAACATTAACTGCTACACCAATTCCACGTACATTACATATGTCGATGGTCGGGGTAAGGGATTTATCGGTTATCGAAACGCCACCACAAAATCGTTTCCCAGTTCAAACATATGTAATGGAATATAGCGGTGCCCTTGTGCGAGAAGCGATTGAAAGGGAAATGGCGCGCGGAGGACAAACGTTTTACCTTTATAATCGGGTAGAGGATATGACTCGAAAAGTGGAGGAAATCCAAATGCTTGTGCCAGATGCAAGGGTTGGATATGCCCACGGTAAGATGACGGAATCCCAATTGGAGTCCATCATTTTAAACTTCCTTGAAGGCGAATATGACGTACTTGTAACGACAACGATTATTGAAACGGGTGTAGATATGCCTAACGTCAATACACTGATTGTCCATGATGCAGATCGTATGGGTCTATCCCAGTTGTATCAATTACGTGGTCGAGTTGGTCGTTCAAATCGCATCGCTTACGCTTATTTCATGTATCAAAGAGATAAAGTGCTAACAGATGTAGCGGAGCAAAGATTGCAAGCTATAAAAGAATTTACAGAGCTTGGTTCTGGCTTTAAAATTGCGATGCGTGATTTATCGATTCGTGGCGCGGGAAATCTATTAGGATCACAACAACATGGGTTCATTGATTCGGTCGGATTTGATTTATATTCTCAAATGTTAGAAGAAGCAATAGCAGAGCGTCAAACTGGAGTAGTAAAAGAAGAAAGACCAGATGTAGAAATTATTTTACATGTGGATGCATATATTCCGGATCAATATATACCAGATGGCTATCAAAAAATTCAAATGTACAAACGTATAAAATCGATGGAACAAATAGAAGACTATACGGAAATAATGGATGAGATGTTAGATCGATTTGGTGATTTACCAGTAGAAACTGAAAAGTTATTACGTATTGCCCGTATGAAAGTGTGGGCAATAGAAGCTGGAATAACAGCTATTAAGGAAAAACAAAAAATGATTTCGATTTATTTTTCTGAAGAAGGAACAAAAAATGTGGATGGTAGTTACATCGTCTCTGAGTCAATGAAATTTGATCGAGCAGTTGGTTTTATCATGGACGGTGCCAAATTAACTTTGACGATTGATGAGAAAAAATGTGGAAGCTACCAACCTTTTGATGTTTTAGAACAAATGATTGAAATCGCTGCAAAATCTAAAAAAGAAACTGTCCAAAAATAGAAAAGCTTATTTATCTATATCGATATAGCAAAAACTTGTCCATGTTTTCCATTTTATTGCCCGACATTAGAATTTTATCCTCTTCATTCACTTTTTGCATACATTGACCAATTAATAACCATACTATCAATGTAAAGGAAATTTGATTCTGAAAGAGAGGCAATAAAGTATGAAAGCAACGGGAATTGTCCGTCGTATTGATGATTTAGGTCGCGTAGTTATTCCAAAGGAAATTCGTAGAACAATGCGTATTCGTGAAGGAGATCCTTTAGAAATTTACACAGACCGTGAAGGAGAAGTTATCTTAAAAAAATATTCACCAATAAATGATTTAAGTGAATTTGCAAAAGAATATGTTGAGTCATTATATGAAACGGTAGGTACACCTGCCTTAATTAGTGACAGAGATGAAATGATAGCAGTAGCTGGATTATCGAAAAAGGAATATACGAACCGTCGATTATCCGTATTCGCGGAAGACTTTATGAAGCAACGTTCTGTAGTTTTAGAAAAGACAGAAGCGACAATTGAACTTGTGCCAGGACAATATGAACAAGTGAAATCCTATTGTGTAGCACCTATTATTTCTAATGGGGATGCTATTGGCGCGGTTTATTTATTATCAAAAGTCCATTTTATAAGTGAAGTGGAACAAAAGGCTGCTGAAACAGCAGCAAACTTCCTTGCAAAACAAATGGAAAACTAATAAAGAAAAAAACGTCTCTAATGATATAGAGGCGTTTTTTTATGTTTTAAAAAACATGAAATATTTACGAAATAGTCGTATCTCTTGTAAATCGAGTTTGTTTCACATTTCATGTTATACTATTGGCATTGTTATGGAGGATAGGGTGAATATGGCAGATAATTTTGGCATGAAAGGATATATGAAGGGAGCGTTGCTATTAACGATTGCTGCCTTAATTGTTAAAGCATTAAGTGCAGTTTATCGGGTACCTTTTCAAAACTTAGTTGGAGATCAAGGGTTTTATATATACCAACAAGTCTATCCATTTATTTCTTTCTTTGTTGTTTGGGCATCTGGTGGTTTTGCCGTTGCCATTTCTAAAATGTTAGCAGACGCTGAATCAAGTATTCATCCAGTTGAAAGAAAAGGGTTTATCTCTCGAACAATCTTTTATTACTTAACACTGTTGTCTATCATTTTCTTTTGTTTATTATTTTTCGGAGCTAATATTTTATCGGAATTAATGGGTGATCTACAGTTGGCTCCACTTCTTAAAACGGGTTCTTTTGTGACACTCTTTATGCCGATGTTAGCTTTAATGAAAGGGCGTTTTCAGTCACAAGGTAAAATGGAGCCGGTTGCGTATGCACAAGTATTTGAACAATTTATTCGAGTCGCATTTATACTAGTCGGGGCAATCATTATTATGCATACAAATAAATCATTATATGCGGCTGGAAACGCGGCAGTTTTTGGAACAGTGATAGGTGAAATAGCAGCGGTTATTTTATTACTTTATTACAGTAAAAAAGTCCAAATTGTTCCGAAAAAATTAAAAAAAACAGAGCGAACTTGGCCAATACTGAAAGAAGTAACGATATTAAGCTTAAGTGTTAGCATGAGCAGTTTACTTCTACTTTGTTTTCAATTAATCGATTCCTTTACCGTTTTTTCTACTTTGCTCCATAATGGAATGGAATCTATTAAGGCAATGGAGATGAAGGGAATATACGACCGAGGACAGCCACTTGTTCAACTTGGGATTATTATCGCTTCTTCCCTTTCCCTTGCCATTGTCCCTTTAGTGGCACTCCAGTCAAAGAAAAAGGGCGGTAGAGGACCTAATCCGTTTATCCAGTTAACCTATCGCGCCTCTATTTTACTTGGAGTTGCCGCGTCTATTGGATTAGTAATTGTTATGCCTTATGTAAATCAAATGTTGTTTGAAACAAATGCATTATCCAATGTATTAATGGTATATGTTTTACAAATCGTCCCATTATCGGTCATATTACCGTTAACCGCGATTTTACAAGGAATGAATAAGCTGAAAATTCCAGCTCTAATATTAATTGGTGCAATACTTCTTAAGTATATAGGGAATTGTTATTTTATACCGAATTGGGATGTGTTAGGGGCGGCGATAGCAAGCAATATTGCATTATTTTTAAGCGCCGGATTACTTATGATTTATTTAAAACAATTAGTCCATAGTAAACTAGCAACTAAAGCATTCTACATAAAATTATGTATAGCAAGCGGTAGTATGATATTCGTTGTTGCTTTGGTGGATCAAGTGATCCAGGCAGTTATTCCTATTGTCACAGGTAGAATGGAATCAGTCATTATTGGGGGATGCTTAATTTGCATTGGAGCATTTGTTTATTTAACGATTGTGGCAAAGACGAAAATGCTAGCGGTAAAGGAATGGTTTTTATTGCCCTTTGGAAGAAAAATGGCTCGTTATCAGTTATTGTTAAATAAAAAGAAGTAGGTGAAAAGATGCATCAATTAACCATTATCGGCCTAGGAGCAGCTGAACTTGATCAGCTACAAATGGGTGTTTATAAAAAATTAAAAACAGTTGAAAAAATTTATGTTCGAACGATAGATCACCCAGTTATACAAGATTTACAGAAAGAGGGAATGGCGTTCATTAGTTTTGATGCTGTTTATGAAAAATATGATACATTTCAACCGGTTTATGAAGAGATTGCGGAACAATTAATTAGTGCTGTTAGTAAAGAACCTATTATGTATGCTGTCCCTGGACATCCGTTAGTGGCAGAACAAACAGTGCAATTATTAATTGAAGCGGAGAGACAAGGAAAAGTTCAATTGAACATAGAAGGTGGCCAAAGCTTCTTAGATCCAATTTTTGGTGCATTAAAAATTGATCCAATTGAAGGGTTTCAATTATTAGATGGGACGAGTTTTTCGATTCACGATGTCAACATGCGAGGACATGTGTTAATTGCCCAAGTTTACGATTCCTTTAGTGCTTCAGAAGTGAAGTTAACCCTTATGGAAAAATATCGTGATGATTATCCTGTTACAGTCGTAACCGCTGCAGGCTCTTCTTTAGAAAGTTTAACAACGGTTCCGTTATATGAATTGGATCAAGCGGTCGAAATAAATAATTTAACGACGATTTATGTACCACCGGTTGAAAATGATTTAGACGCGCTACGCGATTGGACGACATTTAGACGTATTATCGCTACGTTACGTGGTCCGAACGGTTGTCCTTGGGATCAAAAACAAACCCATGAAAGCTTAAAAAAATATTTATTAGAAGAAGCCCATGAGTTTTTAGCTGCCATAGATGAAGAGGACGATTTTGGAATGGTAGAGGAACTTGGTGACGTATTGTTACAAGTCTTTTTACATGCCCAAATCGGGGAAGATAATGGTTATTTTAATTTAGAGGAAGTATTGGAATCAATTAGTGAGAAAATGATTCGTAGACATCCTCACGTGTTCGGTGACGTCAACGTTGAAGATGCGGATGAAGTAGTTGCAAATTGGGACGCTATTAAAAAGAAAGAAAAGGGCGAGCAAAAGGAGTCACTATTAAAAGGTGAGTATCGTCCAACCTCTGCCTTACAAACATCTTATAACTATCAAAAGAAAGCGGCCTCTGTAGGTTTTGATTGGCCAAATGCAGAAGGAGCATGGGAAAAGTTTTTAGAGGAATGGAAAGAGTTCAAGGATGAAGTTGAAAAGGGTGCTCCTCAATCCCGTTTAGACGAATTTGGGGATGTGTTATTTACCCTTGTTAACATTGCCCGTTTTTACAAAATTTCACCAGAAGAAGCTATGATTCATGCGAATGAGAAATTTCTTCGTAGATTTCAATATGTGGAACAAAAGGTATTAGAGAGCGGTAAAACCTTTGCTGATTTTACGTTACAACAATTAGATGAATTTTGGAATGAAGCAAAAACGTTAGAAAAAAAGGAGAACTAGTCGATGCGAATAGATAAATTTTTAAAAGTTTCTCGATTAATTAAAAGACGTACTTTAGCAAAAGAAGTAGCAGATCAAGGAAGAATTACAATCAATGGAAAAGTTGCAAAGGCAGGTAGCACGGTAAAAGTTGGAGACGAATTAACTATTCGATTTGGTCAAAAAGTTGTGACTGCCCGTGTTGAAGATTTGAGGGAAAATGTGCGTAAAGAAGATGCCCAAAACATGTTCACAATTCTTAAAGAAGAAAAACTTGATAAGATTGAACCTCAATTTATTGATGATGAAGAATAGATAATTTTCTTATTTGCTGACATTTCCTGTAAGGGAAAAAATAGTAAATTTCTAGAGCATGACAAAATTTATTGTCATGCTTCTTTTCTTTTTAGCATAAAGTGAACAGAACAATCACAATAACACTAAAAGGAGGAACGATATGACACTACATCAAGAAAGTAATCGTTACACAATGACATCTGGGGACCATCTTGTGACAGTGCGAAATCGAAAAAGAATGGACATGACTTCAGTTAAGGAAATTGAGCGTTTTGACCAAGAGGAATTTTATATTAGAACAGCACAAGGCCACTTATTAATCCGTGGCGAGGAATTACGAATTGTCCATTTAGACGTCGATAAAGGTTTACTGACTTTGGAAGGAAATGTAAAACTACTACAATATGATGATGAAGAAAATGGTTTATCAAAAGGCTTCCTCCATAAATTATTTGGATGACCATTAATGAACAAGTTGTTAGTATATTAATAATGGTAATTAGTGGCTTATTTGTAGGCGCAATAGTGGATTTTACACGCTATCTACTGAGCGCCTTAAGCCCGAAGTCTATTATAAGAAAAATGGGGTATGGAGTAGAGCTAATTGTATGGGCACTATTAGGTGCCCTGACATTTTATATTTTATTTATTATAAAGGGTGGAGAATGGCGTTTAGTCGACCCATTATCACAATTGCTAGGTATTTTTCTTTACGAATCTATTTTTCAGAGACCAATTCGTTTTATTGGACGAGTATTTATTATTCTTATAATTAAACCAATTGTTGCTATTATTCGATTCATTTATTCGATTATTACTGGTATTCTTAAACTAATTGTTCGTATTATTTTATTTATCTTAAAACCGTTTTACAAACTATATAATAAATTCCTAGAAAAACATTTACGAAAATTTTATACAAAAATTAGAAGGACTATCTTTAAAAAGAGTTGAATTAAAAGTATAATATAGAGTACAGAAATTTGAGGAGGTGACGGATATGGTGAAGCGTTATAATCGACAACGACAACAAAATAATGTTCGAACGCTTGAAAATGACTATGTCCGATCATCAGATAGCAAAGCCCAATATAAAAAAAGACAAAAAGTTCTTTTCCGTAGAAGGATGGTTGTATTTGGTTTACTTGCCACAGTGACGTTAGTGTTTTTAGTTAGTTCTTATATAACACAACATCACCGTTTAGAAGAGAAACAACAGCAAAAAGAAGAAATTGTTGCTAAGCTTGATACGGTTAAAGAACAGCAGGATATGCTTAAATTACAAATTGCCAAACTAGAAGATGATGAATATATTGCGAAATTAGCACGTAAAGAATATTTTTTATCTGATGATGGTGAAATTATTTTTACTATCCCGAATGAAGACAAAGATGATGGTGAAAAGGCTGACGGAAATAACAAATAATGGTTATGGATGTATAGTTCTTTCGTTTTAAGTTAAAAATAAAAGTGTTTTTGGGTCGATAGAAAAAGAGTTGTCTTGTTGACACTCTTTTTTTGTTGGCTATAATAAAAGAGAAACGTGAATTGATTTATTGCACGTAACACTAAATTTGATTTCGGGCTAAATAGCCGCTTAAATTTTAAGGAGGAGCATTTTTTTTATGTCAATTGAAGTAGGCAGCAAAGTACAAGGTAAAGTAACAGGAATCACAAATTTTGGAGCATTCGTTGAGCTGCCAGATGGCAAAACAGGCCTAGTTCACATTAGTGAAGTTGCTGATAACTATGTGAAAGATATCAACGAGCATCTTAAAGTTGGGGATGTTGTTGAAGTAAAAGTGATGAATGTTGAAGCGGATGGTAAAATTGGTTTATCAATCCGAAAAGCGAAGCCTCAAGCTGAAAAACCTGAACGTCCAAGTCGTCCACGACGTGATAATCGCTCAAACGATCGTCAAGGTCCATCAAAAGAAAGCTTCGAGCAAAAAATGGCACGATTTTTAAAAGATAGTGACGAGCGTCTTGCAACATTAAAACGTGCAACTGAATCAAAACGCGGTGGCCGTGGAGCTAGAAGAGGGTAGTTTGCTGTCTGTTTTAATCGTAGAAAAAGTGTAATATAGATTAAAGACTATTAGTGATAACAACGTCACTAATAGTCTTTTTTATTTTTAACTTTTGTTATGTAAATTTTACGCTACGAGCAAAGGTGCTCTTCATTTATTTACTTTTTTCGTCTAATAAAGATTTTATTAATGCAAAAATCCCTACAACACAAAGGATTAATCCGCATAATAACATAGCGAGCTGAAGGATAACGTGTACTTTTAGAATGGTACCTAAAACGACTAAAATCGAGCCGGTTGAACATAAAAGAGCAAGCACCCATAATTTTTTTAACATAAAAATGGCCTCCAAAAAATCAATCAATCTTTTCCCTATGTTAGTGTACTCTTGTAATCGCTTGAAAGAAAGAGTTTCTCTAACGATCGTTCAATATTCCGACAGTTATTTTGGAGTTGTTGTCTTACCAAAGATTACGTCGAACAATTTTAATTCTATTATTTCACTACTAGACAAATTTTACACAATCTCTTTTATATAATAGGCGCTAACACTATAAATTAAGGGAGATGTAAAAATGGCTAATATTGAAATGATCAATGAAAAATCTTCATGGCAAAATTTAACGGAGCGTTTCTCTATTAAAAAAGTAAATTTCTTTATTCATATTTTCTTTTTTTTGTTAGCGTTGTTTCTATCAAGAGCGGTAATGTTTGAAGCGGCCGTTCCGTTTTTATTACCTCTTTGGGCAATTGTGAAACAACGATACGAAAATGAAAAATGGACTGTGTTAATCGGAGGCTTACTCGGTGCATTCACGTTAAGTTTAGGACAAGCGCTAATTTTAGGATTGCAGCTCGTTTTGTATGAACTCATTACTCGATTTAAATTTTGGAAATTTCCGACGGGTGTATCTGTTGGGTTAGCAATCTTTTTTGGACAATTTATTTGGCAAGGCGTTGTCCACCTTGCTATACCACCCTTAATTGTTCAACTTTATATTTATTATGAAGTTATTTTAGCTTTTTTAATGACTATTTTTGTAAAGCTCTTTTTTGTCCAACCTCACCGCTTTTGGACGATTGGTTGGAGCTATGAGCGAGTAGGAGCTGGCCTTGTAATCTTGGCGATGGTTTTAACCGGTGTTCAATCGGTTGTCGTTTCTTATTTTGGATTGTATCCGTTTTTACTACATTTAGCTATTTGTATTGCTGCTTTCGCAGGGGGGGTTCCTATTGCGGCCATGGTGGCAACTATCGTCGGAGCCCTAGTAGGAATAGCGAAGCTCTCCTTTACTGGAATGATATCAGTTTATGCAATGACCGGTGTTGTAGCAGGTTTGTTTAGTGGTCTTGGACGAATAGGCGTTGTAATAGGAAGTTTAATACCAAGTATATTCTTTTTCTTTTACGATGCCACCTTACCACTTGATACGGTCTACTTTGTTTCCATTGCGGTTGTCGGGATTGTGTTTTTCGCACTCCCTCAAAGTATGTTTACATTTTTACATGATATGATTCATCCTAAACGAGATGAAGTATTACTCCAGCGACAACAATGGCTCACTGAACATACGAGTGAAAAATTAGAGTCCTTTCAAAACTTTGTTTTATTTATGAAGGAGTTAGTATTTGACCGATTTACTTCCACTGAAACAATAAGTGAAGCACGAAAAATTGAACCGTGTGCGACTTGTATGAGCTGTTTTCGTTACGATCGCTGCTGGGGAGAGAGCAATTCAATGGAACCGTTGATTGAAGATTGGTTCGTTGCAAAGTCTGGAATAAAAGAATCAGAACAAATGATGGCAGAAGAGCGAATTAAGCTTAAATGTATAAAGTCTACAAAATTGTTGGAAGAGTTAGATCATCAATTATATAACGATAAAATGAATGGTCAATTTTATCATGGGAAGAAAATGATTGCCCTTCAATTAAGGGATTTAAGCAATCATTTAAATAAATTAATGGAAGATATGAAGGACGAAACATTATCTTTCAAAACAATTGAAGAGGAATTAGAATACCAACTAAAAAGAGCACAAGTTCATTGCTTCCAAATTGATGTGTTAAATAATACAGTTGGTGAGCGAGTTGTTATTTGTTCCTTTGCCAATAAAAATAAAACCCACGAGGATCAATATTTACTATGTGAGAGAATTATTTTGCCTATTTTATATGATGTATTTTCAGAGCCGTTTCAAGTTGAAAAAATATCAGATCAAAAAGTACCATTTGCCCACGTACAAATACGTTTTCGTTCAGCGGTTCGCTATGAAATAGAGTATGATATATATAGTAGAGCTAAAAATTCTGCTTGGGTATCCGGCGACACCCATGCCATTTTCCATATTCACCCTGGACTTGTAGCTGTTATGTTATCTGATGGTATGGGGCAAAGTAGGGAGGCGCAGCGTGAAAGCAGACGATTAGTCCGTTTAATGAGAGAATGTTTAAGCTATAATATGAATCCAGAGACGGCCATGCATACGTTGCATTATGTCATGTCTTTGAATAGAGAAGTCGATATGTATGCAACGATTGACTTTGCCCTTGTGGACTTACAAAAGGGTGCATTATGGTCATGGAAAGCGGGCAGTATGTCTACCTACATTTTACGTGGAGAGAGGTTATTAAAGGTAGATGGGGCAGCAGCACCCGTTGGATTTATGCCTGTGTTTTCAATTGAAACTGAGAAAGTCAATTTATTAGCCGATGATTTTGTTGTGATGGTATCGGACGGTGTCTTTTCTAGTGAGTTTGATTGGGAGGAACAAGAAAAATATTTAGTTAACTTATTAAAATCTCGTATTCAAAATGAAATACCGATTGAAGCTATTTTGTATGATGTAATGGAGGAGTTTGGGAATTTGTATCCAGTAGATGATGATTGTACGGTGATTATGTTCTCAGTTTCCCATGTAGTTCCGAAGTGGGCTGTATTTAGCCCTTTAAGTAAAGGAATATCATGAAACAGCTAAGTAAGATTATAGAGAGGTGAGAAGATGTGTCGTTCGAATTAAAAGTACAAAAATATATAAATGAACAACAATTAGTAAAAAAAGGAGACCGTCTTCTCATTGCTTGCTCAGGTGGCATTGACTCAATGGGGTTAGTACATTTTTTTAAGAAGTTTCAACATAATTTAGAAATTGAATTATTTGTTGCCCATGTAGACCATATGCTTAGAGGAGAGACATCTGCAGAAGATCGATTATTTGTAGAACAGTTTTGCCATCAACATAATATTCCTATTTTTAGTACCGCAATTCCGATTCCACAATTACTACAGGAAGAGGGGGGCAACTCCCAGGCCATTTGCCGTAGAGAGCGTTATGCGTTTTTTGAAGAGATGATGAAAACCCATCAAATCAATAAACTAGTAACCGCACACCATGCAGACGATCAATTGGAATCAATTTTAATGGCTTTAACTAAATCCGGTAACATAAGTAGTATGAAGGGAATTTATTCTAAAAGGGATTTTTCCTTTGGAACAATTATTCGCCCTTTTTTAGCGGTTACAAAAGAAGAAATAAGGGAATATTTAGAAGGGAATGGAGGGTCTTACAGAGAAGATGCAAGCAATGAGAAGGACGATTATACTCGTAATCGCTTCCGCCACCATATTGTACCGTTATTGAAAAAGGAAAATGTGCATGTTTCTTCCCACGCAGTCCACTTTGCTGAAACTTTACAGCAAGATGATGAATTATTAAACCGTTTAGCGTTAGAGCGTTTCCCCCATATTGTAAATCAAAAAGACAATCAGATATACACATTATCTGTTCCCTTGCTACAGAAAGAACCAGTTGCTTTACAAAGAAGAATCATTTTAATACTATTAAACTATATTTATAATAATTCTAATTTTACCCAAGGGCTTACAATGACGTCCTCTATTTTAAATTTATGCAAATCAACAGATGGTAGTGCAAAGGTTGACTTACCGGAGCAAATTATCGCAAATCGTAAATACGATGAAGTTGTATTTGAAAAATTAAGTGAAAAAATAAATGTAAATGACAACATTCAACAAGTTGTCATGAATCAATGGATCCAACTGCAAAACGGCATTCGATTATACATAGGAGAAGCCTCAAAAGTAGTACACACTCCGGAGAATAACTCCACTACGTATTACTTCAGTTCGGAATTGATTAGTACACCGCTTTATATAAGAACTAGAAAAAGCGGAGATCGTATTTTGTTAAAAGGTATGGAACAACAAAAAAGATTATCTCGACTCTTTATTGATGAGAAAATACCTTTGGAAGATCGAGAACAATGGCCAGTACTTGTCGATGCGAACGATGAGGTACTTGCCGTTATTGGTGTTCGGGTTAGTAAAAAACTATCGACAAGAAAACAAATCGTGGATGATTTTATCCTTATTGTTGAAAGAAAATAGTAACGATTTTTTACTTAATTAAGGTATTATTAAATAGAACGATTTTCATTAATTTTTGGGTATAAAGTTAAACAAAAACGATTAAAGTTTTGAACAGATGAACAGATTTTATTAAGGAATGTGCAATAAATCATTTTATTGCTTTAGGTGTTTGAACAATTCAAGGAGGAACCACCCATGATTCAAAATGATATTGAAAAAATTATAATTTCAGAAGAACAAATTCAAGAAAGAATTGCTGAACTAGGAGCTCAGTTAACAGAAGAGTATAAGGAACAGTTCCCGTTAGCAATCGGTGTTTTAAAAGGTGCAATGCCTTTTATGACAGATTTAATGAAGCGTTTTGAATCATATGTAGAGATGGATTTTATGGATGTATCTAGCTACGGAAATGCGACGGTATCTTCTGGGGAAGTAAAAATCTTAAAGGACTTAAATACAAGTGTTGAAGGTCGTGATGTCATTATTATTGAAGATATTATCGATAGCGGCTTAACTTTAAGCTATTTAGTAGATTTATTCAAATATCGTAAAGCAAAGTCGATAAAAATCGTTACGCTTTTAGATAAACCATCTGGACGTAAAGTGGACTTGAAAGCGGATATAGTTGGTTTTGAAGTTCCAGATGGATTTGTTGTTGGATACGGTTTAGATTACGCAGAAAAATATCGTAACTTACCATACATCGGTATCTTAAAAAGAGAAGTTTACTCATTCTAATAGAGATTTGTAGAATTTTCGACAAAAAATGTAAATAACGCATTTTACCGGTGCTTTTCGTTGTATGATGAAATAATGATATGATAAGATTTTACTTATAGTTTTTCTGTTATGTTGTGAGGAGGCTGGGGATGAATCGAATATTTCGATACACCATATTTTATTTATTAATTTTTCTCGTAATAATCGGTATTTTCGGTACTTTTAATGGAGGTAATACACCTTCTAAAGAATTAACTTATCATGAGTTTTTAAATGCGTTGGATACAGGTAAAATTGAATCTGCAACTATTCAACCTGATGCAGGAGTGCTTGTAGTAGAAGGATCTTTAACAGGAGCAAAAGATGGTGAAACATTTACTGTTAATCTTCCACAAGATAATCAAGCTTTAATGACAAAATTAACAGATGCTGTTGAAAATGATCCAGATATCAAATTTTTACCAGCACCTGAAACGAGTGGTTGGGTACAGTTCTTTACCGGGATTATTCCATTCGTAATTATTATCATTTTATTCTTCTTCCTATTGAGTCAATCTCAAGGTGGCGGTAATAAAGTGATGAACTTCGGTAAAAGTAAAGCGAAATTATATGATTCCGAAAAGAAAAAAGTACGCTTCAATGATGTTGCTGGTGCAGATGAAGAAAAAGCTGAACTAGTGGAAGTAGTTGATTTCTTAAAGGATCATCGTAAATTTACTGAAATGGGTGCGCGTATTCCGAAAGGGATATTATTAGTTGGTCCTCCGGGAACAGGTAAAACGTTACTTGCCCGTGCTGTAGCAGGTGAGGCTGGCGTTCCTTTCTTCTCAATTTCAGGTTCTGACTTTGTAGAAATGTTCGTTGGTGTCGGTGCGAGCCGTGTTCGTGACTTATTTGAAAACGCTAAGAAAAATGCACCATGTATTATCTTTATTGATGAAATTGATGCAGTTGGTCGTCAACGTGGAGCTGGTCTTGGTGGCGGTCATGATGAGCGTGAACAAACGTTAAACCAATTACTTGTTGAAATGGACGGTTTCGGCGTAAATGAAGGGATTATCATTATTGCTGCTACAAACCGACCAGATATTTTAGACCCAGCGTTACTTCGTCCAGGACGTTTTGACCGTCAAATTACGGTTGGTCGTCCAGATGTTAAGGGACGTGAAGCGATTTTAAAAGTACACGCACGTAACAAACCATTACGTGATGATGTAGATCTTAAAGCGATTGCTCAACGTACACCTGGTTTTTCAGGAGCCGATTTAGAAAACTTATTAAACGAAGCGGCACTTGTTGCAACTCGTCGTAATAAGAGGAAAATTGATATGGCTGATATCGATGAAGCTACTGACCGCGTTATAGCAGGTCCTGCTAAATCAAGCCGTGTCATTTCTGAAAAAGAACGCAAAATCGTTGCCTTCCATGAAGCTGGTCACGTAGTTGTTGGATTAACTCTTGATCAAGCAGAAAAAGTGCATAAAGTAACAATTGTACCTCGTGGTCAAGCTGGTGGTTATGCAGTAATGCTTCCAAAAGAAGATCGTTACTTTATGACAAAACCGGAGCTTTTAGATAAAATTGCTGGACTACTTGGTGGTCGTGTTGCAGAAGATATTACTTTCGGGGAAGTATCGACAGGGGCACATAATGACTTCCAACGTGCTACAGGTATTGCTCGTTCTATGGTTACAGAATATGGTATGAGTGATAAACTAGGACCGATGCAGTTTGGCTCAAGCCAAGGTGGAAATGTATTCTTAGGTCGTGACTTTAATTCTGAACAAAATTATTCAGACTCTATTGCTTACGAAATTGATAAAGAAATGCAATCCATTATTGTTGAGCAATATGAACGTACAAAACAAATTCTAACGGAAAAACGCGATTTATTAACTTTAATTGCAGAGACATTACTCGAAGTAGAAACTTTAGATGCTCAACAAATCGAGCACTTACGAGATCACGGAACTTTACCGGAGCGTAAAAGTTATTCTAACGTAGATAATGAAAATGCAACGAATGAAGATACACAAGTTGTTTCTACTGATGAAGCTGGTACTACAGAAGCAGCAGTTGAAACTTCAGGTTCTACTTCGTTAGAAAAACAAATTGTTGGTGAAACGACAGATCCGACAGTTTCAGATTTACCAAAGGAAGATAGTTCTTCTAAACCAGCTGATGGTATTCAAGAAGATCGTAATAAATAATATATGTACGTTTCCGAAAGGAAAATGATGTATAACTGGATGGGTAGCTAGGTTGCTGCTCATTCAGTTTTTTATACATTGCTTTCTCGTCTAAAAAAATCATAAAAAGTACCATTCAGATTGAAAGCTGAATGGTACTTTTTCGTTTTGCAAATATTAAATTTTAAATCGATCTACTAATTGTTTTAACTCGATGGCCAGTGTATCCAACTCGGCTGTATTTTTCGATACTTCGTCAATGGAACGAGTAAACTCATTCGAAGTAGCAGCTGTTTCTTCAATTGCTGCTGCCGATTCTTCTGACATCGCGGCCATTTCTTCCGTTGCTTCACTCATTGATTTTGCCCGGGAAACATTTTCTGAAAGATAAACGATTATTTCTTCTACGTTATTTACCATATTGGAAACTGAATGGCTAATTTGCGTAAACGTTTCACTCGTTGCATGGATTTGTGTTGTGCCAAGACGTACTTCTGAATATCCGTCTTTTAATGATGTTTCAACCATTGCTGTTTCATTATGAATATTTGAAACGATTTGCGTAATGTCTGTTACGGATAAGGATACTTGTTCTGCTAATTTCTTTACTTCATCAGCGACAACGGCAAATCCTTTCCCATGTTCACCGGCTCTTGCGGCTTCAATCGCTGCATTTAACGCTAGAAGATTCGTTTGGTTTGCGATTTGTTCAATGATTAAAACTAACTTTTCGATTTCTTTTGTTTGACTTTCTAAATGCCCCATTTTTCCAACGGCATCTTGCATAATTTGATTAATATTATTCATCTGCGCGTTCGATAATTGCATTAATTTAGTACCTTCGTTTGTTAATTCAAGTACCTTTAAAGAATCTTTATGAACTTGCTCGCCCTTTTCATTTGTCTTTTCAATACTTTCTGTGAAGTTACTAATATTCGACGCTAGATCTGCAATGTTTTGGGCTTCACCTTCAGTTCCAGATGCCAATTCCTGCATAGTGGAAGAGATTTGTTCCGAACCAACTTGTATTGTAGTCGATAATTGTTTTAAAACATCGCTTTTTTGATTGACGCTTGTTGCTGCCTTTGCAACTTTTCCAATTGCTTCGTGCAGGTTTTCTTGCATCGTTTTCGTTGCATTAGTAAGTAGACCTATTTCCCCTTTTTGTGAGCTTTCTTTTATATTCAATTGTAAGTTACCTTGAGAAAGCTCATTCATGACATTGGCAACTTCTACAACAGGCTGTGAAATTCTTTTACTCATAAAGAATGAGATAACGAAAACAATAATGATGGTAATGGCGATTAAAACGACTGCGAATAAAAAGATATTTTGTTTTGATTCTTGAAGAATAGATATATCTTGCTCAATACCGATCGCTGCAATGATTTCATTTCCTGTAGGATCATAAATTGGCAAAATGGATTCTATTATTTCTTCATTTTGGTAGGAAGATAGTTCACCTTCTTTCACCGATGTTAGGAGATTACTTTTCATTTTAGTGTTAAGTTTTGACTCATCGGAAGATTGAACGATAAGTCCTTCCATATCGTATAAACTAATTGTAACCCCCTGTAACATTTCGCTTAAATCCTTAATAAATTGACCGTCCACACCTGTTTGTAAAGTGCCAATGACTTCGTTATTTGAAATAATAGGAGTAAAGGCGCGAACGGATAATCCGCTATTACCAAATTCAAATCCTGCTACGGATTCGCCCTTTAAAGCTTGTTGAATCGCTGCTAAATCACTTTTATCATCACCATACTTCTCTGGGTTATGGGCACGTAACATGACAGTTCCAGTAGGATCTCCAAATTCAAAAACAGATAATTGATGTTCTGCTGATAGACGGGAGTAGACATCTTTCACAGAACTTAATAATTGTTCCCGATCACCATTTTCGAAGGTTGTTATAATCTCATCATTTTGAGAATACATCTCCGTAATTTTTAATAAGTTTTCGGATATGTTTTTTAATTCTGTTTGTACAATATGTATCATTTTGTCTTGCTGGTTTTCTGTCACTTTGCTAAATCCATTATTCGTTGAAGCGAAGATTGTAGTTGTTGCGATAATTAAAGGGATCACCGAAAGTGTTAAGAAAACGACGATTAATTTACTTTTTAAGCTATGTAATTTTACCTTACCCATAGAAACTCCTTTAATATAGTATTTTCCTACATAGTATCACAAAATATTGAGTTGAATTGTTAATTTTATGTATCGAAATGACTATAGAATTGTTATAACAATATTCCTATGCTCGTGAATATTTATCGAATAGATTTAATTGCTATCACTGTTTAATTTAGCCAGTAATGTGATATGATTTTTTCAAATGGACTTGAATTGGGTGTGAAGAAATGATTCTAGTGCTAAATGTAGGAAACTCTAATATTGCATTAGGGATATATGTAAAGGATAAACTAACTTATCATTGGAGAATGGAGACGGATCGCCATAAAACCGAAGATGAGTATGCAATGCAAATAAAGTCCTTTTTCGCGCATGTCGGGACTGAATTTGAACAAATTGAAGGAGTTATTATTTCTTCTGTAGTTCCTCCAATCATGTATGTATTGGAGGAAATGTGCCGAAAGTATTTCCACATTAAACCTTATGTCGTTGGTCCTGGCGTGAAGACAGGGTTAAATATTAAGTATGACAATCCTAAAGAAGTAGGAGCGGACCGTATTGTCAATGCGGTAGCAGCTTTAAATGAATATGGAGGTCAGCCGTTAATTGTTATAGATTTCGGTACTGCCATTACGTATTGTTACATTAATGAAAAAGGTGACTATATGGGAGGGGCAATTGCTCCTGGTATTGCCATTTCTACTGAATCCCTTTTTACAAAGGCTTCGAAGCTACCGCGTATTGAAATATCGCGTCCTTCAAATATTATTGGAAAGAATACCATTTCCGCAATGCAATCAGGTGTTCTTTATGGGTTTGTTGGACAAGTAGAAGGAATTGTCGGTCGTATGAAAGAACAGTGTAAAGAGGAGCCCCTTGTTATTGCAACGGGAAGTTTGGCGAAATTAATCTCAAACGAAACAAAGATAATCGATGTCGTAGACCCATTTTTAACGTTAAAAGGGTTGCATGTTATTTATAAAAGAAATCAATAAGAAATGAGGAATGACAACATGAGTGATTACTTAGTAAGGGCATTAGGTTTTAATGGGAAGGTACGAGCCTTTGCAGCTAGAACTACAGAAACAGTAGGGGAAGCTCAACGCCGACATAATACATGGCCAACGACGACGGCAGCACTTGGTCGATCCATGACAGCAGCAGTGATGATGGGGGCTATGTTAAAGGGTGAAGATAAGCTAACAGTAAAAATAGAAGGAAATGGTCCAATCGGTCCAATGATAATTGATTCTAATGCGAAGGGAGAAGTACGTGGTTTTGTCACGAACCCTCATGTTCATTTCGAATTAAATGACGTTGGTAAACTAGACGTTCGTCGTGGTGTAGGAACAGAAGGATCGCTTACCGTTGTAAAAGATTTAGGGTTACGGGACATGTTCTCCGGTCAAACACCAATTGTTTCCGGGGAAATTGCCGAAGATTTCACTTATTATTTTGCTGTTTCTGAGCAAGTACCCTCTTCAGTAGGATTAGGGGTTTTAGTGAACCCTGATAATACGGTACTAGCATCTGGTGGTTTTATTATTCAATTAATGCCTGGCTGTGATGAAGAAACAATTTCACAAATCGAACAGCATTTAAATAATATTGAACCGGTTTCTAAGATGATCGAAAAAGGATTAACTCCTGAAAAAATACTAGAGGTAGTACTTGGGGAAAACAATGTGCAAATATTAGATAAAACTCCTGTTCAATTTAAATGTCAATGTTCGAAAGAGCGATTTGGTGCGGCTATTATTAGTTTAGGTGTGCAAGAAATTCAAGAAATGATAGATGAAGACGGTGGTGCAGAAGCGCAATGTCATTTCTGCTTAGAAAAATACCACTACAATCAACAAGAGCTTGAAGGTTTTATCAATGAAATCAAACAATAATAATGTAAATAAGCCAACGAACCAAATACCTCTTTCTCAAAGACGTTTAAAAACAAAACCGGTATTAACTTTATTAGCTATACTATTTATTGGTAATATTTTTTGGTTTATTCTTTGGCTATGGCCAGATGGAAATAATGAAAATGGTGGCGACGAAGTAGTCGCTACCATTGATGGGGAAAAAATAACCCGTCAACAGTGGATGGCAGCTATGGAGAGTCGATACGGAAAAGAAACATTACAAACACTCGTTAATGGGGCTGTCATGGAGAAAGCTGCGAAGGAATATGATATTAAAGTTACCGATGAAGAAATAGATTTAGAAATTGCGTTGATGCGCTCTGCTCAGGATAAGACGGATACAGCGATACAAGAATTAACGGACAAAGAGTTACGACAAGAGGTCCGTGCTCAATTAATACTTGAGAAAGTACTGACAAAGGATGTTGTAATCGATGAGCAACAAATAGAAGAATATTATAAAGAGAATCAATCATTATATAACATCCCTACTACATACAGGACGAGCATTATCGTTGTAGAATCCGAAGAAGATGCTAAAAGTGTTCAAAAGGAATTGGAAGAGGGGTCAGATTTCTCCGTTCTTGCTCGAGAACGTTCCCTTGATACAACTTCAGCTAGTTTAGGTGGCGATATCGGATTCATTACGACAACACAAACGAATATAGATAAAAGTATCCAAGAAGCGGTGGAAAAATTAGACTCAGACGAAACAAGTGAACCTTTTGTCATGAATGATGGCCGCTATGGTATTGTGCATGTGAAGGAAGTAAATGATGGAAAATCCTTTGCTTATGAAGAAGTGAAAGGTCAAATTGAACGGGTGTTAGCCTTAGAACAATTACCGTCAACTATTACACCAGAGGCCTTTTGGAAAGAATTTGATGCAACTTGGTTTTATGGAGAAGCGTCATCTTAAAAGTGTAAAATATTCTCAATATTTAGTTCCAATCTATTGACATAAAGGATAGGAAGTTGGTAATATACTAAATAGGTAAAACCTATAAAAATAGTAGGTATTAAGGAGAGGGATGACAATTATGAGTAAATTGGCAAATTCAGTTGCTGAATTAGTCGGCCGCACACCAATCGTTAAATTAAACCATGCAACAAATGAAAATGAAGGTAATGTATACGTTAAATTAGAATTTTTTAATCCGGGAAGTTCAGTAAAAGATCGTATCGCCCTAGCAATGATCGAAGCTGCTGAAAAAGACGGCACTTTAAAACCAGGTGGTACAATTATTGAACCGACTTCTGGTAATACAGGTATTGGTTTAGCTATGGTCGCAGCTGCAAAAGGTTACCGTGCAATTTTAGTAATGCCAGAGACAATGAGTATTGAACGTCGTAAATTACTTCGTGCATATGGAGCTGAATTAGTATTAACACCTGGACCAGAAGGTATGAAAGGTGCTATTGCAAAAGCAGAAAGTTTAGCAAAAGAAAATGGTTACTTCTTACCACAACAATTTAACAATCCTGCTAATGCTGAAGTACACCGTTTAACTACAGGCCCAGAAATTGTAGAAGCATTTGACGGGTTAAAATTAGATGCGTTTGTAGCTGGTGTTGGTACTGGAGGTACAATTACTGGTGCTGGTGAAGTATTAAAAGAGAAGTATCCTGATATCGAAATTATCGCAGTTGAACCAAAGGATTCTCCAGTATTATCTGGCGGTAACCCTGGTTCCCACAAAATTCAAGGTATCGGTGCCGGCTTTGTACCAGAAGTATTAAATACAGAAGTTTACACTTCTATCTTCCCTGTAGATAACGAAACTGCTTTTGAAGTAGCTCGTAAAACAGGTCGTGAAGAAGGTATTCTAGTAGGTATTTCTTCAGGTGCTGCAATTTATGCTGCAATTGAAACAGCGAAACGCCTTGGTAAAGGTTCTAACGTTTTAGCGATCGTCCCATCCAACGGTGAACGTTACCTATCTACAGCTCTTTACAATTTTGAAGACTAATATTAATAATTAATTTTGGCATTACCTCTAAAGGGTGATGCCTTTTTATATTTCTTTAATATTTAGACGAATGAAGAAATATAAAGTAAAATGATATGATAAAAAGAGAAACAAACTTAGCTATTTTGAACGAGTAAATAAAGTGATTTACATAGATTGAAGTGAAAGAGGGGTTTAGATGCTTTCTAAATATCCAAAACCATTAGTATTTAATAATATAGAGCTTGACTATACAAAAGAAACCGTTGTAATGGGGATTTTAAATGTGACCCCCGACTCTTTTTCAGATGGAGGAAAGTATAACTCGATTGAAGCTGCCGTTCAACATGCAAAAGAAATGGTCACAAATGGCGCGAAGATTATTGATGTAGGTGGGGAATCGACTCGTCCTGGTTATACTCGAATATCCGATGAAGAGGAAATTGAGCGGGTTGTACCTATTATAAAAGCGTTATTGAAAGAAGTACCTGCTATTATTTCGATTGATACATATAAATCAGCTGTTGCCCGTGCAGCAATTGAGGCAGGAGCCCACATAATTAATGACATTTGGGGTGCGAAGGCAGATCCGAAAATGGCAAAAGTTGCTGCGGAGCTGCATGTTCCGATTATTTTAATGCATAACCGTAAAGAGGAACAGTATAACGATTATTTTGAAGACTATTTAAACGACTTAAAAGAAAGTATAGCCATTACAAAAAATGCAGGTGTTCCTGATGAACATATTATATTAGATCCAGGTATAGGATTCGTGAAAAACTTGCAGCAAAGTATTGAAACGATGCAACGTTTAGACGAGCTAGTTGAGTTGGGCTACCCTGTATTACTTGCAACTTCTCGAAAACGAATGATTGGTACAATATTGAATTTACCATTAGAGGAACGGGTAGAAGGAACCGCAGCAACATGTGCTTATGGAGTGATGAAAGGTTGTCATATAGTGCGTGTTCATGATGTTAAAGAAGTGGCCCGGACTGTAAAAATGATAGATGCCTTAATGGGGAAATTTACGATAAGTGAAGAACTACCTAAAAGACACTAACCGCTTTAAGGAGAATGAAGATGGATTATATACATTTAAGAGAAATGCAGTTTTTTGGATACCACGGTGTATTACCAGAAGAAACGAAGTTAGGTCAACGTTTTCGTGCATCTGTTTCGTTGGCAGTAGATATTCAACAAGCAGGTCTAACCGATGAATTGAATGATACCGTAAGTTACGTGGGTGTTTATGATATATGTAAAGAAATTATTGAAGGCACGCCATATAAGCTAATTGAAGCCGTTGCGGAAAAAATTGCAACGACGATTTTATCAATATATGAAGGACAAGTATTCGGCTGCAAGGTGGAAGTTATAAAACCAGATCCGCCTATCCCAGGTCACTATAAGGAAGTAGCAGTTGAAATTGTAAGAGGGCGTTTTTATGAATAACGTTTATTTATCTATTGGAACGAATATCGGAGATCGGGAACAAAATTTAAAGCAAGCTATAAAAATGCTACAAGGCAAAAAGAATATCGCGGTAAAAGCGATTTCTTCCATTTACGAAACGGCTCCCATAGGTTATATTGATCAGCCATCATTTTTAAATATTGCGGTATTGATTCAAACATCCCTTTCTGCTTATGAAACGCTAGAAGTATGCCAATCGATTGAAAATGAATTAGGAAGAGTACGAGAAATTCGATGGGGTCCACGAATCATTGACCTTGACATTTTGCTGTTTAATAACGAGAATATTGAAGTTGAGAATTTAATTGTTCCTCACCCTAGAATGTATGAACGAGCTTTCGTTTTAGTTCCTCTCCGTGAAATCCTTCAATATCCTTTGACTGACAAGCTTCAATTAGTAGAAGCGAGTGTTGAAAGTATGGATTTGCAAAAGGAAGGCATTCTTAAGTGGAAGCATATTAACAATGTGGAAGAATTTTTGATAGCGGAAGATTCTAGGTAGGAGTATTAAATCCTACTCAATTTAAAATGAAACGATGAAGATTTAAATCGTTCAATATAAAGGGTTTTTAATATAAGAGGAGGAGTCCCCATTGACTACACAAAATAAGCCGTTTCAAATCGGTAATATAGTTATGGATAACCGTGTTGTTTTAGCACCGATGGCAGGCGTTTGTAACTCTGCTTTTCGTTTAACAGTAAAAGAATTCGGTGCCGGCTTAGTATATGCAGAGATGATTAGCGATAAAGGTCTTGTACAACGCAATAAAAAAACATTAGATATGCTTTATATTGATGAACGTGAAAACCCACTTTCATTACAAATTTTCGGTGGAGATAAAGAAACGTTAGTAGAAGCAGCAAAATATGTAGATAAAAATACGAATGCAGATATAATTGATATCAACATGGGGTGCCCTGTAAACAAAATTATTAAATGTGAAGCAGGGGCGAAATGGCTATTAGATCCTAAAAAAATTTATGAAATGGTTTCAGCGGTAGTTGATGCAGTAGATAAACCTGTAAGTGTAAAAATGCGTATTGGTTGGGATGATGAGCATATTTTTGCTGTGGAAAACGCTCAAGCAGCTGAACGTGCCGGTGCATCTGCCATTGCGATGCATGGCCGTACACGTGTACAAATGTACGAGGGTCGTGCTAATTGGGATATTATTA
Organism: Ureibacillus sp. 179-F W5.1 NHS; assembly: GCF_045369345.1. NCBI lineage: Bacteria > Bacillati > Bacillota > Bacilli > Caryophanales > Caryophanaceae > Ureibacillus > Ureibacillus sp. 179-F W5.1 NHS. Next base: position 48,654 of record NZ_JBIQFG010000023.1, read on the forward strand.
AAGAGGTAAAGAAAAACATTCATATTCCATTCATTGGTAACGGGGATGTGGAAACACCTCAAGATGCAAAACGTATGTTAGATGAAACGGGTGTTGATGCAGTCATGATTGGCCGTGCTGCTTTAGGTAATCCGTGGATGATTTACCGAACTGTACAATACCTTGAAACAGGGGAATTAAAACCCGAACCATCTGTACGTGAAAAAATGGATGTTTGCTTACTTCATTTTGAACGTTTAATGCAACTAAAGGGTGAAGGTGTGGCAGTACGTGAAATGCGTAAACATGCATCCTGGTACTTAAAAGGTATTCGTGGAAACGGAAAAGTTCGAAATGCTATTAATCAAGTAGAAACAGCTCAGGAACTTCGGGCGTTACTTAATGGTGTAGTCGATGAATTAGAAGAGCGACAACAGGCGGAAGCTATTTAAAAGGAAAAGGCATCCTTGTAAAGGATGCCTTTTTGTTTATTTTGCTAATTGTTCTTTTGTTGGACCCATGACGCCAGGAACAGGTAGTCCCGCTTGTCGAAGGAGTACTTGCATTTGTGCACGGTGATGGGTTTGATGATCGACCATCATACGAAGAATTGCTCCGATTGGCGTTAGTTGGCCGTGGCTATTTACTTCATTAAGAAGTGCTTCGTCAGATAATTGTTCTTTTGCAATTTGAATGATGTTTTCACTTACTGAACGATACGTATTCATGATTTCGCTCAATTTATCTGGAGTATTCTTTGGATTTAATTCCACATTAAGTGCTATACCGATTTGCCCCATAAAATATGCTGGTGCAGTAGTTAAGTGCCAGCTTAACCATTCGAGAGAACTATGACCTTCTACAATTGAGAAATGCTTTTTTTCTTCTGTAATAGATTCAAAAATAGCTAATGTACCTGAGCTATTGCGCTCCCATTCTTGAATAAAATCGTTTATATTACGATACATACTAAATCCCTCCTTTTATCAGAAATTTTAGCATGTCTAAGGATGAAATATGTAATAATCAATCTTGAAAAAACAAAACTCGTAACATTTTCAATCGAAAGAGGTGAATAGAACGAAGAAATTGTGTACAATAGGTACATTATGGATTAAATGATCGCTAACGGCGGAAAATGAATTATACATGGATATAATTGTTTTTAATTGAAGTAATACCGCTATATTCGGTTGTCTGTTGTCATTGTGAAAGCAAAACATATAAACTAATTTTGTTTTGTTACAGAATGATATCCGTCGAAGCTTTATCTTCAGTTTTATTAAAATGAACTGAGCAAGGAAATGTCCAAGTTACCATGCCGTAATAGCTGGTGTTATACTGAATAAAGGAAAATAAGGAGTGATAAACGTGTCAAACATTGAAGATTTAAACGACCAACTTTTGGTGAGACGCCAAAAGATGACGAATATTCGTGAAAATGGAATGGATCCATTCGGTAGTCGATTTGAACGTACGCATTTATCTTCAGAGATTCGTGAACAATTTGGAGAACTTACGAAAGAGCAATTAGAAGAGTCGCCACAAGAAGTGACAATTGCTGGTCGTATTATGACAAAACGCGGAAAAGGAAAAGCTGGTTTTGCTCATATTCAAGATTTAGGTGGTCAAATTCAAATCTATGTACGTAAAGATCGTGTCGGTGATGAAGCGTATGAATTATTTAATACTGCCGATTTAGGAGATATTGTCGGTGTTCGTGGTAATTTATTCGTAACGAATGTTGGAGAACTTTCTGTTAAGGCAGAAGAATTTACGTTCCTAACTAAATCTCTTCGTCCAATGCCAGAAAAATTCCATGGTCTACAAGACGTTGAACAACGTTATCGTCAACGTTATTTAGACTTAATGACGAATGCAGATAGTAAACAAACATTTATTACTCGTTCAAAAATCATTCGTGCTATTCGTAATTACTTAGATAACCATGGTTATTTAGAAGTTGAAACACCGATGTTACATTCTATTGCAGGTGGGGCAGCAGCTCGTCCATTTATTACGCACCATAACGCATTAGATATGGAACTTTATATGCGTATCGCAATTGAACTTCACTTAAAACGTTTAATTGTTGGTGGTCTTGAAAAAGTTTATGAAATTGGACGTGTATTCCGTAATGAAGGTATTTCAACTCGACACAATCCAGAGTTTACGATGATTGAGTTGTACGAAGCGTATGCGGATTATCGAGACATTATGGCATTAACTGAAAACTTAATTTCACATGTTGCACAAGAAGTTCTCGGTACAACAACTGTTCAATATGGCGAAGATCAAATTAATCTTGCGCCAGGTTGGAAACGAGTACACATGGTTGATGCAGTAAAAGAGGCAACAGGTGTAGACTTCTGGCAGCCAATGACGAAAGAGGAAGCACAAAGCTTAGCGAAAGAGCATGGCGTTGAAATTAAAGAAGCTCATGAAGTGGGTCATATTATTAATGAATTCTTTGAACAAAAAGTAGAAGAAACTTTAGTACAGCCAACATTTGTATTTGGTCACCCGGTTGAAATCTCACCACTTGCAAAGAAAAATCCGGAAGACCCACGTTTTACAGATCGTTTCGAATTATTCATTGTACGTCGTGAGCATGCAAATGCATTTACAGAATTAAATGATCCGATTGACCAACGTGAGCGTTTTGAAGCACAGCTTGCTGAAAAAGCAGCTGGTAACGATGAAGCTCATGAAATGGATAATGATTTCATTGAAGCATTAGAATACGGTATGCCGCCAACAGGTGGGTTAGGTATCGGTATTGACCGTTTAATTATGCTATTAACAAATGCACAATCGATTCGTGATGTATTATTATTCCCAACTATGCGTCACCGTGATTAATAATTCGTTTTAGCAAAGGAGCGAGGGAGTGATTATCCCTCGCTTTTTATTATGACGATATAATTCAATCGTATGGTTTAAGAGAGTAAAAAGCGGATATAATAAGTTATATTCAACTTTTTTCGTTTTTCTATTAATATTTTAAAAAAACACTTGCATTCAAAAAGAAATGATGTTAAATTATTATACGTCGCTAAAAGCGGTGAACAAAATGATAATGCTTTCTAATTTGTTATTGACAACTAGAGTTGAAAGTGATAGTATTTAAAAGTTGCTATTTCGTATCGGCAAAAAACTTTTTTAAAAATATGTTGACTAATATAATGTTGGTTGATATAATATAAAAGTTGTCATTGAAGCGGCGACGAAACGTGAACCTTGAAAACTGAACAACAAAACGTTAATGAAATACAGTTTCAACTTAACAGTTGAAACAAAATTTTGGACATCATTATGATGCCAGTGTAAATTTAGAGCTTTATCAAATTT
>NZ_JBIQFG010000024.1:0-50676 GCF_045369345.1 Ureibacillus sp. 179-F W5.1 NHS
GTCTAACAAAATTAGGAGATTGCGTGTTTATTTTTTCTGAATTTTATCTGTACCCCAACAAATATTTTAGAGCCTCATTTATAAAAGAATAAAAAAAACCAATTCGTAGGCGTCCCCACGAATTGGTCAAAGGTTTTAGCTAGGCTAAAATTATTTTTGGATTGAAGCTACTACTCCAGCTCCAACAGTACGTCCACCCTCACGGATAGAGAATTTAGTACCTTCTTCAAGAGCGATTGGAGAGATTAATTCAACGTTCATTTCGATGTTGTCACCAGGCATTACCATTTCAACGCCTTCTGGTAAGTTAATAACACCAGTTACGTCAGTTGTACGGAAGTAGAACTGAGGACGGTAGTTAGAGAAGAATGGAGTGTGACGTCCACCTTCTTCTTTTGATAATACATAAACTTCTGCTTTGAAAGTAGTGTGTGGAGTGATTGAGCCTGGTTTAGCTAATACTTGTCCACGTTGTACTTCTTCACGAGAAACCCCACGAAGTAAAGCACCGATGTTGTCACCAGCTTCAGCATAGTCTAATAATTTACGGAACATTTCAACACCAGTTACAGTAGTTGATTTTGGTTCTTCAACTAAACCGATGATTTCTACAACGTCACCAACTTTAACTTGACCACGTTCAACACGGCCAGTTGCAACTGTACCACGACCAGTGATTGAGAATACGTCCTCAACTGGCATCATGAATGGTTTATCAGTGTCACGTTCTGGAGTTGGGATGTAGCTGTCAACAGCGTCCATTAACTCAACGATTTTTTCTTCCCATTCTGCTTCACCTTCAAGAGCTTTAAGAGCAGAACCTTTAATTACAGGAACATCGTCACCTGGGAAGTCATATTCAGAAAGTAAGTCACGTACTTCCATTTCTACTAATTCTAATAATTCTTCGTCATCAACCATATCACATTTGTTTAAGAATACTACTAAGTAAGGTACACCTACTTGACGTGATAATAAGATGTGCTCACGAGTTTGTGGCATTGGGCCGTCAGCAGCAGATACTACTAAGATACCGCCGTCCATTTGAGCAGCACCAGTGATCATGTTTTTAACATAGTCAGCGTGTCCTGGGCAGTCAACGTGTGCATAGTGACGAGTAGCTGTTTCATATTCAACGTGAGAAGTGTTGATTGTAATTCCACGCTCTTTTTCTTCTGGAGCGTTATCGATTTGGTCGTAAGATTTTGCTTCCCCACCAAGACGTTTTGAAAGAACTGTAGCGATTGCAGCAGTTAATGTAGTTTTACCATGGTCAACGTGTCCGATTGTACCAATGTTAGCATGCGTTTTCGAACGGTCAAATTTTTCTTTAGCCATTAGAGTTAGCCTCCTAATATGTGTTTTTATTATTTTTTTATGTTACAACTGCTGGCTGATAAGGGCCCTTCTCAGCCAGTCAATCATAGCTTACAAATTATTTATACTTGATACAAGATGAAATTTCAATTATTCACCTTTATTTTTTTTGATGATATCTTCAGCAATTGATTTTGGCACTTCTTCATAGTGATCGAATACCATTGAGAATACACCACGACCTTGAGTTGCAGAACGTAATGTAGTCGCATATCCGAACATTTCAGAAAGTGGAACCATTGCACGAACAACTTGAGCGTTACCACGAGCTTCCATACCTTCTACACGTCCACGACGAGAAGTGATGTTACCCATAATATCCCCAAGGTATTCTTCAGGAATTACTACTTCTACTTTCATCACAGGCTCTAAAAGAACTGGGTTACATTTAGAAACTGCGTTTTTAAGTGCCATAGAAGCAGCGATTTTGAATGCCATTTCGTTGGAGTCAACGTCATGGTATGATCCATCGAATAATTTCGCTTTAATATCAATTACTGGGAAACCAGCAAGTACACCATTTTCTAGTGCATCTCTTAAACCAGCTTCAACAGCAGGGATATATTCACGAGGAACAACCCCACCAACGATAGCGTTTTCGAATTCGAAGCCTTTACCTTCTTCGTTTGGAGAGAATTCAATCCAAACGTGACCGAATTGACCACGACCACCAGATTGGCGAACGAATTTACCTTCAACTTGTGCTGAACCACGGAATGTTTCACGGTAAGAAACTTGTGGAGCACCTACGTTAGCTTCAACTTTGAATTCACGTTTCATACGGTCAACAATGATATCAAGGTGAAGTTCACCCATACCAGAAATAATTGTTTGACCAGTTTCTTGGTTTGTATAAGCACGGAATGTTGGATCTTCTTCTTGAAGCTTTTGTAAAGCTTGGCTCATTTTATCTTGGTCTGCTTTTGATTTCGGTTCTAATGATAAATCAATAACTGGTTCTGGGAATTCCATAGACTCTAAGATAACAAGGTTTTTCTCGTCACAAAGAGTGTCACCAGTTGTAGTATCTTTAAGACCTACAGCAGCTGCGATATCCCCTGCGTAAACTTTTGAAATCTCTTCACGAGAGTTCGCGTGCATTTGTAGAATACGACCTACACGTTCACGTTTACCCTTAGTAGAGTTTTGAACGTATGAACCTGATTCTAAAATACCAGAGTAAACACGGAAGAAAGTTAATTTACCAACATAAGGGTCAGTCATAACTTTGAATGCTAGTGCAGAGAATGGCTCTTCATCACTTGAATGACGAACGATTTCTTCACCTGTATCAGGATCTACACCTTTAATAGCTTCAACATCAGTTGGAGCTGGTAAGTAATCAATTACAGCATCAAGCATTAATTGAACACCTTTGTTTTTGAATGCAGTACCACAAAGTACAGGGTAGAACTCTACAGATAAAGTAGCTTTACGGATACCAGCTTTAAGCTCTTCGTTAGTGATTTCTTCACCAGCGAAGTATTTCTCCATAAGTTCTTCATCAAGTTCAGCTACCGCTTCAATAAGTTTTTCACGGTATTCTTCAGCTTGTGCTTTATATTCTTCTGGAATTTCACGTTCCTGGATATCAGTACCTAGGTCGTTTCCGTAGAATGTAGCTTTCATTTCAACTAAATCGATAATTGCTTCGAATTCATCTTCAGCACCGATTGGTAATTGAATTGGGTGAGCGTTTGCTTGTAAACGATCGTGAAGAGTATTCACTGAGTACAAGAAATCCGCACCGATTTTATCCATTTTGTTAACAAATACGATACGTGGAACACCATAAGTTGTAGCTTGACGCCATACAGTTTCAGTTTGTGGCTCAACACCTGATTGAGCATCAAGTACTGTTACTGCACCATCAAGTACACGTAATGAACGTTCAACTTCTACAGTGAAGTCTACGTGTCCTGGTGTGTCGATGATGTTTACACGGTTACCTTTCCATTGAGCTGTTGTCGCAGCAGAAGTGATTGTAATACCACGTTCTTGCTCTTGCTCCATCCAGTCCATTTGAGAAGCACCTTCGTGAGTTTCACCGATTTTGTGAATCTTACCAGTGTAATAAAGGATACGCTCAGTTGTTGTTGTTTTACCAGCATCAATATGAGCCATGATCCCAATATTACGTGTATTCTCTAGTGAGAATTCGCGTTTCATAGGAAATTTTCTCCTTCCATATTGGGTTTCGCTAATTGTTGAATATATATTTAAACCTACGTACTAGCTAACAGCTAGCACGTAGTCTAAATTACCAACGATAGTGTGCGAATGCTTTGTTTGCTTCTGCCATTTTATGCATATCTTCGCGTTTTTTCACTGAAGCACCAGTGTTGTTAGATGCATCTAGAATTTCGTTAGCTAAACGTTCTTCCATAGTTTTTTCACCACGAAGACGAGAATAGTTAACTAAGTAACGAAGACCTAATGTAATACGACGTTCTGGACGAACTTCAACCGGTACTTGGTAGTTAGAACCACCAACACGGCGAGCACGTACTTCAAGAACTGGCATTACGTTATTTAATGCAGCTTCAAATACTTCGATTGGATCTTTACCAGAACGTTCTTTTACTAATTCGAACGCACCGTATAAGATCTTTTGAGAAGTACCTCTTTTACCATCAATCATCATTTTATTGATTAAACGAGTTACTAGTTTTGAATTATAAATTGGATCTGGTAACACGTCACGTTTGGAAACAGGACCTTTACGAGGCATGTGTTTTCCTCCTTTCAACAAATATCTATTTTATAGTATCAAGTCGCCTTTTATGTATTGCGTTAATTAGGCGCAATATAGTCGTTTAGATTTTGAACCGTGCGCACGTTAAATAATTCAAAAACCGTCACGATTAAAAAGGCATACATCATTTCAAACAATTAAATTATTTTTTCTCTTTTGGACGTTTTGTACCATATAGAGAACGAGATTGCATACGGCCGTTTACACCAGCAGTATCAAGAGCACCACGTACGATATGGTAACGTACCCCTGGTAAGTCTTTTACACGTCCACCGCGGATTAATACTACGCTGTGTTCTTGTAAGTTGTGACCTTCACCAGGAATGTAAGCTGTAACTTCGATTTGGTTAGTTAAGCGTACACGAGCATATTTACGTAACGCTGAGTTTGGTTTTTTAGGTGTCATAGTACCAACACGAGTACAAACCCCACGTTTTTGAGGAGAATTAACATCTGTTAAAGATTTTTTAAAGCTGTTATATCCCTTGTTTAACGCTGGTGAATTTGATTTCGTTACTTTGGATTTACGAGGCTTACGTACCAATTGGTTAATTGTAGGCATCGGTTTTTCCTCCCTTCATTTATTCCTTAATACCACACATCCAGGTGGTTCATTTTTAGGGTAAAAACAAAGTCTTTGTGTTTTTACACAAAAACTATCTTGCAGTAATTGCAACAACCGCAGCTCCAACATGAATACCACAAGCTTTGCCAAGTTCTTTTTTAGACTCGACGAGACTCACTGGTACGCCGACTTCTTTTGCAAGAACAATTACTGGATCGGTTACCCAACTGTCTGCATCAAGTGCTACAAAAAGCTCTATAACTTGACCAGCGCGGATTGCTTTCACTGCTTGCTTTGTACCTATGATTGTTTTACTGGCCTGTTCTACTCTTTCATAAGACATTTTCATATCCTCCAAAGTACAGACAGTTAACTATCAACCTTAAGTATATTAACACTATCAATTTAAACTGTCAAATATTTTTATAAAAATCCTTCCGGAAGAATTACCCTTCTCCCGGAAGATTTTTATATGAAATATACATTTGAATTGTATATTTATTCTGCAGATGTCAGTTCTTCAACTGCTTCAGTTTCTTCGATACGAATCTGACGATAACGTTGCATACCAGTACCAGCCGGAACTAGTTTACCGATAATAACATTTTCTTTCAGACCAAGAAGTTCATCACGTTTACCTTTAATAGCAGCATCCGTTAACACACGAGTTGTTTCTTGGAATGATGCAGCAGATAAGAATGATTCTGTTTCAAGAGATGCTTTTGTAATACCTAGGATAACAGGACGACAAGTTGCAGGAACTTTACCGTTAATAATTGCATCTTTATTTGCTTCAGTGAATTGGTGGATATCAAGTAATGAACCTGGTAATAACTCTGTATCACCTGCTTCAATTACACGAACTTTACGAAGCATTTGGCGTACCATTACTTCAATATGTTTATCTCCAATTTCTACCCCTTGCATACGGTATACTTTTTGCACTTCTTTTAATAAATATTCTTGAACAGTTGCTACGTCCTTAACTTTTAATAATTGTTTTGGATCAATAGAACCTTCAGTTAAAACTTGACCAGGTTTAATCACATCACCAAGTTGTACTTTTAAGCGAGCATTGTATGGCGCTTGGTACTTACGTGTTTCGATTTCACCCTGGATTGTAATTTCTTTTAAGCCTTCACGAATTTCTTCGATCTCAGAAACAGTACCTGAGATTTCAGAGATAACCGATTGCCCTTTAGGATTACGAGCTTCGAAAATCTCCTGAATACGTGGAAGACCTTGTGTAATATCGTTACCAGCAACCCCACCAGTATGGAATGTACGCATTGTTAATTGTGTACCTGGTTCACCGATTGATTGAGCAGCGATAATACCTACCGCTTCACCTACTTCAACCTCTTCACCAGTTGCTAAGTTGATACCGTAACATTTTTTACATACACCATGTTTTGTATTACATGTGAATGCAGAACGAATTGTCACTTCTTTAATACCAGCATCTTCGATTTCACGAGCTATATCTTGAGTGATTAATTGATCACGCTCTAAAATAACCGCACCTGTTTCAGGGTGACGAATTGTTTTCTTCGTATGACGACCAATAATACGCTCTTCTAAAGTTTCAATTACTTCCGTGCCTTCCATTAAAGCACCGATTGTTAAGCCGCGGTCAGTACCACAATCGTCTTCACGTACGATGACATCTTGGGCAACGTCTACTAATCGACGAGTTAAGTAACCTGAGTCCGCAGTTTTTAATGCTGTATCGGCTAGACCTTTACGAGCACCGTGAGTAGAGATGAAGTATTCCAATACTGTTAAACCTTCACGGAATGAAGATTTGATTGGAAGTTCGATAATACGTCCAGCTGGGTTGGCCATTAATCCACGCATACCAGCAAGTTGTGTAAAGTTAGATGCGTTACCACGGGCACCAGAGTCACTCATCATGAAGATTGGGTTCGTATCTGGTAAAGAGTCCATCAGTTTAGACTGAATTTCATCTTTCGCCGCAGACCAGCTTGAGATGACACGATCATAACGTTCTTCTTCCGTAATTAAACCACGACGGAATTGAACCATTACTTTATCTACTTTTTTCTGTGCTTCTTCTAAAATTTCAACTTTTTCAGGTAATACAACGATATCTGAAATAGCAACTGTAATACCAGCTTTAGTTGAATATTTAAATCCTAGGTCTTTCATACGGTCAAGCATTTTAGACGTTTCTGTAATATGGAATCGTTTAAATACTTCCGCAATGATATTTCCTAAGAATTTTTTACGGAATGGGCTAATTGTTTTAACTGAAGCAAAGTGTTTTTGTAACACAGCTTGGCGTTGTGCTTCTACTTTTTCATTTTCTGAAAGTTCATTGTAACCTTCAGTAGCTTCTAGCTCTTTTAACGTTTCTTCATCAATTGTTAACGTTGTGAAGTATTTCTCAGGTGTTTTTTGTTCTAAATTCACAGCTGTTGGTTCATTAATATAAGGGAATGATTCAGGAAGAATTTCGTTGAAAATCACCTTACCTACTGTTGTTAATAAGAACTGTTTATTTTGTTCTTCTGTAAACGTAGGGTTATTTAATGAACTTGCTTTTACAGCAATGCGAGTGTGTAAATGTACATTACCAGTTTGGTAAGCAATTAATACTTCGTCAGTACCGTAGAATACAGAACCTTCACCACGAGCTCCTGCACGCTCAAGCGTTAAGTAATAGTTACCTAATACCATATCTTGAGATGGAGTTACAACTGGTTTACCATCTTTTGGATTTAAGATGTTTTGAGCAGCTAACATAAGTAAGCGAGCTTCCGCTTGTGCTTCTGCTGATAATGGAACGTGAACCGCCATTTGGTCACCATCGAAGTCAGCGTTGTAAGCTGTACATACTAATGGGTGTAGACGAATCGCACGGCCTTCTACTAATGTTGGCTCGAATGCTTGAATACCAAGTCTGTGAAGAGTCGGTGCACGGTTAAGTAACACTGGATGTTCACGGATTACATCTTCTAAAACGTCCCATACTTCGTTGTGCATACGCTCAATTTTACGTTTTGCACTTTTAATGTTATGAGCTAGGCCTCGTTCAACAAGTTCTTTCATAACGAAAGGCTTGAATAACTCGATTGCCATTTCTTTTGGAAGACCACATTGGTACATTTTTAAGTTTGGACCTACTACGATAACGGAACGACCAGAATAGTCTACACGTTTACCAAGTAAGTTTTGACGGAAACGACCTTGTTTCCCTTTTAACATATGTGATAGGGATTTTAAAGGACGGTTACCAGGTCCTGTAACAGGACGACCACGACGACCATTATCAATTAATGCGTCAACCGCTTCTTGTAACATACGTTTTTCGTTTTGAACAATGATGCTTGGTGCACCAAGGTCAAGTAGACGTTTTAAACGGTTGTTACGGTTAATTACTCGACGATATAGATCGTTCAAGTCAGAAGTAGCAAAACGACCACCGTCTAATTGCACCATTGGACGAAGCTCAGGTGGAATGACAGGTAGTACATCTAAGATCATCCATTCTGGTTTATTACCAGAGTTTCGGAATGATTCGATTACTTCAAGACGTTTAATTGCACGTGTGCGACGTTGGCCTTGAGCAGTTTTCAACTCTTCTTTTAATGAAATTGTTTCTTCTTCTAGATCAATTTGTTCTAGAAGTTTTTTAATTGCTTCTGCACCCATTGCCGCTTCGAAGCTGTTACCGAATTTTTCACGGTATGCACGGTATTCTTTTTCAGATAAAAGTTGTTTTTTATCTAAGCTAGAATCACCTGGTTCGATTACAACGTATGATGCAAAATAAATAACTTCTTCCAATGCACGTGGTGACATATCAAGAATAAGTCCCATACGGCTTGGAATACCTTTGAAATACCAAATATGAGATACAGGTGCTGCTAGTTCAATATGACCCATACGTTCGCGGCGAACTTTTGCACGAGTAACTTCTACACCACAACGGTCACAAACTACGCCTTTATAGCGCACACGTTTGTATTTACCACAGTGACATTCCCAGTCTTTTGTAGGTCCGAAAATACGTTCACAGAACAGACCGTCTTTTTCTGGTTTTAAAGTACGATAGTTAATAGTTTCAGGTTTTTTTACTTCTCCATATGACCATGAACGAATCTTATCCGGTGAAGCTAAACCGATTTTCATATATTCAAATTCATTAACATCTATCAAGGAGCCTACCTCCCTTTAGTATAAGTCCTCTGAGACTTTCCGAAGCTCAACATTAATTTTAAAAATTAATAATGTATTTTAATAATGGGCAGGCAGAAAATCTTTCTCCTGCCCAATTATTATAATTATTCCATTGATTCTACAGCATCTTCTTTTTCACTAGCTGGTAAGATGTTTAATGCATCTGTTGGTTGAAGTTCATCTTCATCGTCTAAATCGCGAAGTTCAACTTCTTCATCATTAACTGTTAACATTTTCACATCTAAACCTAATGATTGAAGCTCTTTAATTAATACTTTGAAAGACTCTGGAACACCTGGTTCTGGAACACTTTCACCTTTAACAATTGCTTCATAAGTTTTCACACGACCAACAACGTCATCGGATTTAATCGTTAAGATCTCTTGAAGAGTGTATGCAGCACCGTAAGCTTCAAGTGCCCAAACCTCCATCTCACCGAAACGTTGACCACCAAATTGCGCTTTACCACCAAGTGGTTGTTGCGTAACTAGTGAATAAGGTCCAGTTGAACGAGCGTGAAGTTTATCGTCAACCATGTGAGCTAATTTGATCATGTACATGATACCAACTGAAACTCGGTTGTCGAATGGTTCACCCGAACGACCATCATAAAGAATTGTTTTACCGTCGCGGTTCATACCTGCTTCTTCCATTGTTTCCCAAACATCTTCTTCGTTGGCTCCATCAAATACTGGCGTTGCCATATGAAGACCTAAGTAACGAGCAGCCATACCTAAATGAAGCTCTAAAACTTGTCCGATGTTCATACGAGATGGTACACCAAGTGGGTTTAACATGATGTCAACAGGAGTTCCGTCTGGCATAAACGGCATATCTTCTTCAGGTAAAATACGTGAAATTACCCCTTTGTTACCGTGACGTCCGGCCATTTTATCCCCAACGCGGATTTTACGTTTTTGAACAATATAAACACGAACTAATTGGTTAACGCCTGGTGGTAACTCATCGCCATCTTCACGGTTGAAGACTTTAACATCTAGAACGATACCGCCAGCACCATGAGGTACACGTAATGAAGTATCACGTACTTCACGAGCTTTCTCACCGAAGATAGCATGTAATAAACGCTCTTCAGCAGTTAACTCCGTTACCCCTTTAGGTGTAACTTTACCTACTAGAATATCGCCATCACGAACCTCAGCACCAATACGGATAATTCCACGGTCGTCTAAGTTGCGAAGTGCATCTTCCCCGACATTTGGAATATCACGAGTGATTTCTTCAGGTCCTAATTTTGTATCACGAGATTCTGATTCATATTCTTCAATATGAACAGAAGTGTAAACATCGTCTTTTACTAGACGTTCGTTCATAATAACGGCATCTTCATAGTTGAACCCTTCCCATGTCATGAAGGCAACTAAAACGTTACGTCCAAGGGCAAGTTCACCTTTTTCCATTGATGGACCATCGGCTAAAATGTCCTTCGGTTTAACACGATCGCCAACTTTTACGATTGGGCGTTGGTTAATTGAAGTACCATGGTTCGAACGAGTGAATTTTTGAAGTTTGTATTTCGTTAATTCACCTTTTACTTCTTTCCCATCAATTTCTTCAATACGACGTACATGAATAGAACGTGCTTCAACGTGTTCTACAATACCGTGGTATTTGTTTACTACAGCAGCCCCTGAGTCACGAGCGTTAACGTGTTCCATACCAGTACCAACAAATGGTGCCTCTGGGTTTAACAAAGGAACAGCTTGACGTTGCATGTTCGCACCCATAAGCGCACGGTTAGAGTCATCGTTTTCTAAGAATGGAATACACGCTGTGGCAGCAGATACTACTTGTTTAGGCGAAACGTCCATATAGTCAACACGGTCTTTTTTGAATACTGTGTTATCCCCACGGAAACGACCTAAAACTTCATCATTTGCGAAAGTTCCATCCGGATTTAACTTGGAGTTCGCTTGCGCAACAATATAATTATCTTCTTCGTCAGCAGTTAAGTAATCAATTTGATCTGTCACTTGACCTGTTTCAGGATCAACACGACGATATGGTGTTTCAATGAAACCAAATTTATTTACTTTTGCATAAGAAGAAAGTGAGTTGATTAACCCGATGTTTGGACCCTCTGGAGTCTCAATCGGACACATACGACCGTAGTGAGAGTAGTGAACGTCACGTACTTCCATACCTGCACGCTCACGAGTTAAACCACCAGGTCCTAAAGCAGAAAGACGACGTTTGTGAGTTAACTCAGCTAACGGGTTTGTTTGGTCCATGAATTGCGATAATTGAGAGCTACCAAAGAACTCTTTTATCGATGCAATAACTGGACGAATATTAATTAATTGTTGAGGTACGATAGACGCAGTGTCATTAATAGACATACGTTCACGTACAACACGTTCCATACGGGATAAACCGATACGGAATTGGTTTTGTAACAATTCACCTACTGAACGTAAGCGACGGTTACCTAAGTGGTCGATATCATCTGTATTTCCTACACCATGTAATAAGTTAAAGAAGTAAGACATCGATGCAATCACATCAGCTGGTGTGATATTTTTCACTTCTTCATCTACATAAGCGTTTGAAATAACATTGATTTCTTTTTGCGCTTCATCATTTGATGCAAAGATTTTAATTGATTGAATCGTTACGTCTTCTTCTAATACCCCACCAACTTGGGATAATGTACGGAAGCCGATTCCATTTTCTAAATAAGGAATAATACGGTCTAAAGTACGACGATCAAGTGTAGTACCTTTTTCAACTAAAATTTCTCCTGTTTCTGGATCGACAAGAGTTTCTGCAACCGTTTGATTGAATAAACGATTTTTAATGTGAAGCTTTTTGTTCATTTTATAACGTCCAACGTTTGCTAAATCATAACGTTTAGCATCGAAGAAACGAGAATATAATAAGCTTTTTGCACTTTCAACTGTAGGTGGTTCACCTGGACGAAGACGCTCATAGATTTCTAATAACGCTTTTTCAGTGCTATCAGTGTTATCTTTTTCAAGCGTGTTTCGTAAATACTCGTTATCACCAAGAATATCAATGATTTCTTGATCTGAACCGAACCCTAAAGCACGTAATAATACTGTTACTGGAAGTTTACGTGTACGGTCAATACGTACATACACTACGTCCTTTGCATCAGTTTCGTACTCTAACCAAGCACCGCGGTTTGGAATTACAGTTGCACCAAAGCCTTTTTTACCGTTTTTATCAGTTTTATCGTGGAAGTAAACGCTTGGAGAACGAACTAATTGTGAAACAATAACACGTTCGGCACCATTGATTACAAATGTGCCTGTTTCTGTCATCAATGGGAAGTCACCCATGAAGACATCTTGCTCTTTTACTTCGTCTGTTTCTTTGTTGTGGAGACGTACTTTTACGCGCAATGGTGCAGCATAAGTTACGTCGCGTTCTTTACATTCATCAACATCATATTTAGGCTCACCTAAACTATAATCGATGAATTCAAGTGAAAGATTGCCTGTAAAATCTTCGATTGGAGAAATGTCGCGGAACATCTCACGCAACCCTTCTTCAAGGAACCACTCGTAAGATGCTGTTTGAATCTCAATTAAATTCGGAAGCTCCAGCACCTCTTTAATACGCGCAAAGCTTCTACGCTGGCGGTGTTGTCCGTACTGAACTAGTTGACCTGTCAACTCATTCACCCCTCATTAAAGCGATAATAGGTCTTTGCAAAATCAACTAAATAGTGTATGATTTCGAAAGACAAAAAGAAAACGAGTCTTTTCTTAGATCTCATTTTCGGTTAAACTAAACTTATTCATGGTAAGTATACCCACATAAAATATATTGCATACAAAAGGGCAAACTCCCACAAAATAATAATTTTGCATTTTATTATGTTATCATAGCCATTTTGTCAAGTCAATATTTTATATCTTATACTCATTTATTTCCATTCTTACAATGAATGGTTAATTATTTTTTTGCTCGTATAATCCAATAGCCTTTTTTCTTCTCGACTATTTCTACTTCTGCAAACTTTTCTTCTAAATGATTTACTGTAGATGGAGCACCTTGTTTCTTTTGAATGACGACCCACAGCTCTCCCCCAACCGTTAATTTCTCGAAAGCACCGTCATAAAATTTAAAGACCGTATCTTTCCCAGCTCGAATCGGTGGGTTAGTTAAAATTGCGGCAATCGGCAATTCTTCTCCAACAGCAGCAAGACCATCACTTTCAAAAATACGTACATTTTGAACTCCGTTTATTTGCGCATTTTTATTCGCTAGCGCAACTGCCCTTTCATTAATATCCATCATATAAATTGTACGATCTGGATTTTGTTTAGCAATCGATAACCCAATTGGGCCATATCCACAGCCTACATCCAAAATAGCACCTTCTATTTCAGGAAGTTGAAAAGTTTCAATTAAAACACGGGATCCAAAATCTACTTCGCTTTTACTAAAAACACCCGAATCTGTTTCAAATAAGAAAGTATGTCCGAGTAATGTAAATTTCCATTGGCGTGGTTTACTTTCAGTTTGAGGCTTTTTTGAATAATAATGTTCAGACATCGAACCGTGCCCTCCTCAAAGAAAATGAAGAAAGCCCGTCAAAATAGACGAGCTTTCTTTATTTATTGAAAATAGGTAAATGGAGAAATTATTTAACTTCGATTGAAGCGCCAACTTCTTCAAGTTTAGCTTTAATTTCTTCAGCTTCTTCTTTAGATACGCCTTCTTTTAATGGTTTTGGAGCGTTATCTACAACTTCTTTAGCTTCTTTTAAGCCAAGACCAGTGATTTCACGAACCACTTTGATAACTTTGATTTTTTGGTCACCAGCGTTAGCTAGTACTACATCAAATTCAGTTTTTTCTTCAGCAGCAGCTGCACCAGCGCCACCTACTACTGCTACAGGAGCAGCAGCTGTTACACCGAATTCTTCTTCGATTGCTTTTACTAAATCGTTTAACTCAAGAACTGTCATAGCTTTGATAGCTTCTAAGATTTGATCTTTGTTCATTTTATTTTCCTCCTATATGGATATGGTTATTTTATTAGGCTACTTGCCCGAAATTAATTTGTTTGAAGTTTAGGCTGCGATTAAGCGCCTTGCTCTTCTTTTTGTTCTGCAACAGCTTTTGTTGCAAGTGCGAAGTTGCGCACTGGAGCTTGAAGAACTGATAAAAGCATTGAAAGTAAACCTTCGCGTGATGGAAGTTCTGCAAGTGCTTTAACGTCATCAGCAGAAGAAACGTTACCTTCGATAATACCAGCTTTGATTTCAAGCGCTTCGTTCTTTTTAGCGAATTCATTAATGATTTTCGCTGGAGCTACTACGTCTTCGTTAGAGAACGCAACAGCGTTTGGACCAGTTAAGAATTCGTTAATTCCAGCAACACCAGCGATTTCAGCTGCACGACGAGTTAAAGTGTTTTTGTAAACTTTGAACTCAACACCTGATTCGCGAAGTTGTTTACGAAGTTCTGTAACTTGAGCAACAGTTAAACCACGGTAATCCACTACTACTACAGAAGAAGCAGCTTGGAATTTTTCAGCGATTTCTTGTACTTGAACTTTTTTTGTTTCAATTGCATTGCCCATGATTGACACCTCCTATTAGAATGGGTCATTTATACCGACAAAAGAAAAGCCTCTAGTCAATAGAGTAGACTAGAGGCGGAAAATTCATCATCTAAAAAAGAATCCGATTTCGATGTCCTCGGTAGGATAATTAAGTGCAAGCACCCCTACTGTCTACGGTACAAATGGATATTCACAACGTCATCCATCTTACCAAGAAAGAGGAGCGTTGTCAACATATATATTTTATTTCAAACGATCTATATTATCGTACAGTTACGCTAGTAGTATCAACTTTTACAGATGGTCCCATTGTAGTTGTTACATTAACAGACTTCATGTAAGTACCTTTAGCTGCAGCTGGTTTAGCTTTTTGAATAACATCAAATACAGCTAAGAAGTTTTCTACTAATTTTTCTGTATCGAAAGAAACTTTACCGATTGGAGCGTGGATAATACCAGCTTTGTCAGCACGGTATTCTACTTTACCAGCTTTGATTTCTTGAATCGCTTTTGTTACATCGAAAGTAACAGTACCAGTTTTAGGGTTTGGCATTAAACCTTTAGGTCCTAATACACGACCAAGTTTACCAACTTCACCCATCATATCTGGAGTTGCAACGATTACATCGAAATCGAACCAACCTTGTTGGATTTTGTTGATGTATTCTGCATCGCCTACATAGTCTGCACCTGCAGCTTCAGCTTCTTTAAGTTTTTCACCTTTAGCGAATACTAATACACGTTGAGTTTTACCAGTTCCGTTTGGTAGTACTACTGCACCACGGATTTGTTGGTCGTTTTTACGAGTATCGATACCAAGTTTGAAAGCCACTTCAACAGTTGCGTCGAAGTTTACTGTGCTTGTTTGTTTTGCTAAAGCGATAGCTTCTTCAGCATTATATAATTTTGAACGGTCAACTAATTTAGCTGCTTCTTGCAGTCTTTTACCTTTTTTTACCATTATATTTTCCTCCTTGATTGTGGTTTTAGCGGATATTCCTCCCACGAATAGAGGTTGCGAGTTCAAAAAAGAACTTACCGCAACCTCCAAAACAAAAGCCTTCATCATCAAGTAACCAGGACTTGTTAACGATTAGTCTTCGATAACAATACCCATGCTTCGTGCTGTACCTTCAACCATCGCCATAGCTGCTTCAACTGATGCAGCGTTTAGGTCTGGCATTTTTTGTTCAGCGATTTCGCGAACTTTATCACGTTTAACCGTTGCAACTTTTTTACGGTTTGGTTCACCTGATCCAGATTGGATACCTGCTGCAACTTTAAGTAATACTGCTGCAGGTGGAGTTTTTGTAATGAAAGTGAAAGAACGGTCTTCGAAAACTGTGATTTCTACTGGAATAATTAAACCAGCTTGATCAGCAGTACGAGCGTTGAACTCCTTACAGAATCCCATGATATTTACACCTGCTTGACCTAATGCAGGACCAACCGGTGGAGCTGGGTTAGCTTTACCAGCAGGGATTTGAAGTTTTACAATTTTAATAACTTTTTTAGCCACGAGACACACCTCCTTAAGTCCGTGATGTGGTAATTGGGTTGCCCCTCCCACTCAAATATCTGTCTGTCAGCTAATTGCCGATAACATTAAAAGATTAACTTTAATTTGACAAACTATCATTTAGACGGTCTGACCTATGAAATGATACCACTTTTAATTTATATAAGCAAGTGAAATTATAAAGCAATTTCGGCAACATAACTTTTCGATAGTTTATCATCGCGCTTATTATGGCGATTTTCTATAGATATAAGTAAGTTCCTAACATTCATTTATAAACCTAAATTTTTTGAATTTGTTCGAAGTCTAATTCCATTTTCGTTTCACGACCGAACATATCAATTGTTACTTTAATTTTGCCTTTATCAGCATCAATCTCTTCTACTTTACCTTGGAAATGAGCAAATGGTCCGTCTAAAACTTCGACTACTTCACCAACTGTAACGTCTAACTCGCCAACTGTTTTCTTCGTAATTCCCATTTGACGTAATAGACGATCTACTTCTTCAGGTAATAAAGGTGTTGGTTTTGCACCTCCACCAGAAGAACCAATAAAGCCTGTTACACCCGGTGTATTACGTACTACATACCATGATTCATCCGTTAAAATCATTTCAACTAATACATAACCTGGGAAAACTTTACGCATTACCGTTCTTTTTTTACCATCTTTTAAATCCGTTTCTTCATGTTCAGGTACGATAACACGGAAAATGTTATCTTGCATCCCCATCGTTTCTACACGTTTTTCAAGGTTTGCCTTTACACGATTTTCATATCCTGAATAAGTATGAACTACATACCATCTTTTCTCCATAACGTTTTCGGACTAGTCGTCCGTCCCTCCTTCACTTATCACATATACACTGACGAAGTCTTATAAATTGTTTACCATAAATAATACAATTAACAAAACAAATGAAAAAAACCCGTTAACATTGAAAGACGGGCTATTTTCGAAATATTAACATCGTATTATTATAAATCTATATACCAACGGAATAGTTCTGAAACGCCTAAGTCAACTAACACAAAAAATATTGCCATAAAAATCACTGTTGAAACTACGACAATCGTATATTTTGTAAGCTCTTTACCTTTTGGCCAGCTTGTCTTTCTCATTTCAGACGTTACATTTTGAAAAAACTGTTTAATCTTGCCCATTCTAGCTTAACCTCCGAACAAATCATCTATTCTATGTTTCAATTGACTTTACTACATAATTATCGTGTTTGTTTGTGTACAGTGTGTTCGTTACAATGTGAGCAAAACTTTTTCAATTCTAGTCGTTCAGTTGAGCCAACTCTTTCAGGAACCGAATAGTTTCGAGAGCTACATTTTTCACAACATAAAACAATTTTCTTTGCCATCTTGAAAATTCACCTATTTCGGCATTTTGTCTTTTAAAGACTACCACCTAAAAGTTTTGCTGTCAACAAGTGGTGCTGTACCGCTAGCTTATCTCACCTATTTCTAGATGACGCTCCAATTTACGTTTTACCCGTTGAAGAGCATTGTCGATCGATTTTACATGCCGATTTAACTCTTCTGATATTTCAAAGTAGGATTGTCCATCTAAATATAAGGATAACACTTGTTGTTCTAATTCACTTAATATTTCGCCAATTTTTTCTTCAAGATGGGAATATTCCTCACGATTAATCATTAAATGTTCTGGATCATCCGATTCAGAGCTAGTGATGATATCCATCAAGGTACGATCTGATTCTTCGTCATAGATTGGTTTATCAAGAGATACATAGGAATTTAGCGGAATATGTTTTTGTCTCGTAGCTGTTTTAATAGCTGTAATAATTTGACGAGTAATACAAAGTTCCGCAAACGCTCTAAAAGACGACAGCTTATCCCCTTTAAAATCTCTTATCGCTTTATATAAACCTATCATTCCTTCTTGAATGATATCTTCCTTATCTGCTCCAATTAAAAAATAAGAGCGTGCCTTCGCTTTAACAAACATACGATATTTCGTAATTAAATAATCTAACGCTTCTGTATTACCTTGATGCACTTCTTCAATCAGTTGTTCATCTGAAAGGTCTTCAAATCGTTGCAACACTTGTGTCTGATTACTTTTTAGCATTGGCCTCACCCCAGAACGTTCTGTATTGTCATAGGAACAGTATAACGGAATTGGAAAATATAGGTCAATCAGTTATTTCAAACCCCGTCGCCATTTTTCAAAAGCTAACTCTACTTCTTCTGATAATTGAATTCTAGATTTCGGTTTTTCTTCATTCGTCATTTTTTTTACTTCTTGAGAAATATTCGATTTGATAATTGCCATTTCAATTTCTAATTCACGAGCCGATTTCCGTAGAGCGCCATTTCCGAAAATAACGTTTTGTTCTGTTAAATCGGAAGTGGCAACATAAATTTGGACTTTTCTACCCTTTAGTTCATTTGTTAACTTTTCAATACATTCATCGGCAGTTTCATTTTTTCTAGTATAAATTATTTCAACTGCATTTTTCACATAATTTTGTTGAGCACCTGGAACTAGGTGGGCATCAAACACAACAATTACTCGACAGCCAAGGGCAGCTCTGTATTCCGCCATTAGATCAAGCAAGTGATTGCGGGCTTCTTCAAAGTTTGTTTCCCGAAGAGGCCGCAATTCTTTCCATGCGCCGATCATATTGTAACCATCAACAATCAAAATCGTTTGCATAATTCTTATCCATTCTTTTCTTGTCGTTTACGGTATACTTCATACATTAATAAGGCAGCAGCAACTGAAGCATTTAATGAATTTACATGACCTACCATCGGCAAATGGTATAAGAAATCACATTTTTCTTTTAGTAATCGACTCATCCCTCTACCCTCGCTGCCTATAATGACAGCTAGCGGAAGCGTCGCATCCATTTTGCGATAATCTACAGATCCTTTTGCATCCGTCCCCGCAATCCAAACACCACGGTCTTTCAATTCATCAACTGTTTGAGCTAAATTCGTTACACGAACAACTGGTACATGTTCGATTGCACCAGTCGAAGCTTTTGCAACAACTGCTGTTAAACCAACTGCCCGTCTTTTAGGAATTATAATACCGTGAACCCCTATTGCATCTGCAGTACGCATAATCGAACCTAAATTATGGGGATCTTCCAATTCATCAAGAATGAGGAAAAACGGATCTTCATTTTTTTCTTTAGCCGCATTAAATAAATCTTCAATTTCTGCATAATGATAAGCTGCCACAGAAGCTACTATTCCTTGATGGTTCGCATCCGACAATTGATCAACTTTTTTCTTAGGAACAAATTGAACTAATACACCGCGCTCACGTGCTAAGTCTAACAATTCATTGACTCCAGTTTTTTTGACTCCCTCTGCTATCCATAATTTATTAATTTCACGTCCAGACCGAAGCGCTTCAAGAACTGGATTTTTTCCAGCAATCATTTCGCCGTTGTGTTCACTCATGTTAAGATGCTCCCTTCGATTGCTCAACGATTGTAATGGCATAGTCAATAATTTCATTTACTCTCTCAATTTGCTTCGTTAAATAAAGGCTTCCTAGTACCGCTTCAAAACCCGAACTATTTCGATAAGTTTGAACGTCCGTATTTTTTGGAACAGAACCTGATTTTGCATTACGTCCTCGCTTAAATACAGCGAGTTCCTCTTCAGTTAAATAATGCTCTTCGATTAAACGATGAACAACCATAGATTGGGCTTTAGCAGAAACATAATTCGTTGCTTCCTTATGCAATCGATTCGGTTTTGCTCTCCCATTTAAGAGAAGATGTTCTCGAACTCGTTGTTCAAGAACAGCATCTCCCATATATGCTAATGCTAATGCATTTAATTGCTTTACATCTGCTATCCGAAGTTGCGTCATACTATAAACCTCGTTTCCAACGTGTACCTTGACGAGTATCTTCTAAAATAATATTCATACTCAATAGTTGGTCTCGGATTTCATCGGAACGAGCAAAGTCACGGTTTTTACGCGCCATATTTCGCTCTTCAATTAATGCTTCGATTTCTTCATCTAAAAGTTCATTTTCTGTTGAGAATTTAATACCTAGGACGTCACCTAGTGTATCAAAGGTTTCAATCAATGTTTTTAAAATACGTTCCTCTGTATTACTTTCGTTTAAGTAAGTATTCGCAATACGAGCAAGTTCAAATAAAGCAGAAATCCCATTGGCCGTATTAAAATCATCGTCCATAGCCAGTTCAAATTGCTTTTTCACTTCATTGATTTTCTCGATATACTCGTCACCATTATCAGAAAGGTTTGCTGAAGATGCCAGTCTATATTGTACATTGGAATAGGCAGTACGAAGACGTTCTAATCCAGAACGTGCTGACTCTACTAAATCTTGTGCAAAATTAATGGGATGACGATAATGTACCGATAACATAAAGAATCGTAAAACTTGTGGGTCAATTTGTTGACGAATATCATTCACTAATACAAAGTTACCAAGTGATTTTGACATTTTTTCGTTGTCGATATTAATGTACCCATTATGCATCCAATAACGAGCAAATGTTTTCCCCGTATAAGCTTCCGATTGGGCTATTTCATTTTCATGGTGCGGGAATGTTAAATCTTGACCGCCAGCATGAATATCAATTGTGTCACCCAAATGTTCACGAGCCATAACAGAACATTCAATATGCCAACCTGGTCGCCCTTCACCCCACGGACTTTCCCATTTAATTTCACCAGGTTTTGCTGCTTTCCATAATGCAAAATCAAGAGGATCTTCCTTTTTCTCTCCTGCTTCAATACGGGCACCAACTTTTAAATCATCAATCGATTGATGGGACAGTTTACCATAGCCGTCAAATTTACGTGTACGGTAATAAACATCCCCTTGAGATTCATAAGCGTAGCCTTTTTCAATTAAAACACCGATGAAAGAAATAATATCATCCATATGATTCGTTACGCGGGGATGAACATCAGCCTTGTGGCAACCAAGAGCTGTAATATCTTCAAAGTAAGCATTAATAAAGCGATTCGTTAATTCAAAAACATCTTCGCCTAATTCATTTGCTGCTTTAATGATTTTATCGTCCACATCTGTAAAGTTGGAAACATATTTCACATCATAGCCTTTATATTGGAAATAACGGCGAACAGTATCATAAACAATAACAGGACGAGCATTCCCAATATGAATAAAGTTATATACTGTCGGACCACATACGTACATTTTCACTTTTCCTTCTTCAAGCGGGACAAAGGGTTCCTTTTGTCTCGTTAAAGAGTTAAATATTTGAATAGTCAATTCTATCTCTCCTTTTGAGATTCCACTAGCTGTTGTTTTAATTCTTTTATTTCCTTTTCAAGCTTCACAAAACGATCATTTATTGGGTCAGGGATATTTTGATGGTCAAGCTTCTTATTCGTTGTTGTTTTTACACCATCTTGAATAACTACTTTCCCTGGAATACCTACAACAGTCGCGTTAGGTGGAACATCCTTTAACACAACAGAACCTGCTCCTACCTTACTATTTTCACCAATCGTAATTGATCCCAATACTTTTGCTCCTGAAGCAACTAATACATTATCTTTTAACGTTGGGTGACGCTTTCCTTTCTCTTTCCCTGTACCACCTAATGTTACACCTTGATATAAAATAACATTATCACCTATTTCGCAAGTTTCACCAATGACAACACCAGTTCCATGGTCTATAAAGAAGCGGCGGCCAATTTTGGCACCAGGATGAATTTCAATCCCAGTGAAAAATTTGCTAATCTGTGAGATAGCACGTGCAATGAAGAAAAATCTTCTTTTATAAAACCAATGGGCAATGCGGTGAGCCCAAGTCGCATGGAGACCCGAATAAGTTAATACAACCTCTAACACACTGCGAGCTGCTGGATCGTTTTCAAATACGTTATCAATATCTTCTTTAATTCTTTTAAACACGATGAACACCCCTTACCATTCTCATTTTATAGTTTTGATATTTCCCCCAAAATAAAAACGTCCCTATCTTTCCATAAGAAAGACAGAGACGCTACTGCGCGGTTCCACTCTGATTGAAAGCAAGATACCCATACTAGAAGTCCCTACTTTCCACTCAAAAGTCCATTAACGGTGACGAACCGACTAGCCTACTACATTTCAGCTAAGTACTCAAAGGTGCATTTCCGTAAAATAGCGGTCTAGGTCACTTTCAGCCGGTGATGACCCTCTCTTTAAAACATTTTTTACGTACTTCTCCTTATCAACGCTTTAAAATGATTTATATCTTTTCACGTATAGTTTCTTCTTGCAAAGTTAAATACATTTTACAATAGGTAATTGAAAAGTCAACTAAAATGCAAGTTCGTTATTTTACGAATTTCTCAATGCGTGCAATCGCTTTTTCCTTTCCAATTAAAGCAATGGAATCCGGAAGTTCTGGACCATGAGTTTGACCAGTCGTTACAACACGAATTGGCATAAATAAATTTTTCCCTTTATGGCCTGTTTCTTTTTGAACAGCTTTAATTGCTGCTTTAATCGATGGCGCGTCAAAACTTTCAAGTGCTTCAAGTTGCGCTTTGAATGCAGCCATTACTTCAGGTACTTGTTCCCCTGCTAAAACTTCTTTCGCAGCTTCATCATATTCAATTTCTTCTGTAAAGAATAGGCTAGATAATTCAACGATCTCAGCACCATAACTCATTTGGTTATGATATAGAGAGATTAATGCTGTAGCCCACGCTTGTTGTTCTTCCGTTAATTGTTCTGGAAGTAAACCAGCCTTTTGAAGATGTGGTAATGATAATTCTACTACTTCCTCAAGGGAAAGCTTTTTAATATATTGGTTGTTCATCCATGTTAGTTTATTTTTATCGAACATAGATGGTGATTTTGAAAGACGTTTTTCATCAAAAATTTCGATGAATTGGTCTTTTGTAAAGATTTCTTCTTCTCCTTCTGGTGACCAACCTAAAAGGGCAAAGAAGTTAAACATCGCTTCTGGTAAATAACCAAGTTCTTTATATTGGGTAACGAATTGAATAATCGATTCATCGCGCTTAGATAATTTTTTATGATCTTCATTAACAATTAATGTCATATGGCCGTATTGTGGGTATTCCCAACCAAAAGCATCAAAAATCATCATCTGTTTTGGTGTATTCGATAAATGTTCTTCCCCACGGAATACATGGGTAATATCCATGAAGTGGTCATCTAATACAACAGCATAGTTATAAGTCGGGATACCGTTTGCTTTCACAATTACCCAATCACCAATATCCTTTGACTCAAACGTTACTTCACCACGTACTAAGTCATTAAAGCGATAAGTTGTGTTTTCAGGAACACGCATACGAATCGTATAAGGAATTCCTTCCGCTTCTTTCGCAGCTACCTCTTCTTTTGTTAAGTGACGGCATTTTCCGTCATAAGTAGGTGCAGCAACACCTTTTGCTCGTTGCGCTTCACGGGAAGCTTCTAACTCTTCTGAAGTACAAAAACATTTATAAGCAATTCCGCGCTCTAACAATTCTTCGGCATGTTTTTTATAAATATCTAATCGTTCCATTTGACGGTAAGGGGCATACGGTCCACCAATATCAATCGACTCATCAGGAATAATCCCTAACCAACGCAAATTATCTAGTTGGGACGCTTCTCCGCCTTCTACATTTCGTTCAATATCTGTATCTTCAATACGTACGATAAATTTACCGTTATGGTGTTTTGCATATAAATAGTTAAATAGCGCTGTACGTGCCCCACCAATGTGTAAAAAACCTGTTGGACTTGGCGCATAACGAACGCGAACTTCCTTCGTCATAAAATAAGTGCCTCCTAAATTGGTTCAGTTATAACCATTTTTTAAAAATACGATAACTTTTTAAAAACTGAACGTCCTTGATTAATCTTGTACATTTTACCACTCTAAAATCAGAATGAAAAGAAAGGTAGTTGAAGTTATATCCAGTATTCCGATAGAACTTTTTCCAACTAGTCCGTGAAACTTTTATTTTTTGATTAATAAAATGGTCGCCATTGCAGCTATTCCTTCTTCACGTCCAGTAAATCCTAACTTTTCTGTTGTAGTTGCTTTTACATTTACTTGGGTAGGTTCGGCATTTAATAGTTCGGCGATTCGATTCCGCATTTGCTCAATATATGGCGCAAGCTTTGGACGCTGAGCCATAACTGTACAATCCACATTCCCTAAAACATACCCTTTATCTTCAACAATTTTCCAAATGTACTCTAGCAATTTCGCGCTATCCGCGTCTTTGAACGCCGGGTCTGTATCTGGAAAATGATGTCCGATATCTCCTTCCCCAATAGCGCCTAGAGCCGCATCTGTCACAGTATGTAATAGGACATCTGCATCAGAATGCCCTAACAATCCGCGATCATGGGGAATTGTAATCCCACCTAAAATTAATGGACGTCCTTCTGCAAACGCATGAACGTCAAATCCTTGTCCTACTCTAAACATCATTATCCTCCTAGCTCGTTACGGTGCCTTAATATCGCTTCCCCGAAAACTAAATCTTCCTTTGTTGTTATTTTTACATTTTCATAGGTGCTTTCTACAATATAAACCTGATGATTTAAACGCTCAACTAGCATTGCCTCATCGGTTCCTAAAAAGCCGATTGCCTCAGCCTCTTCTTCTGCCCGCTTTAACAATTCAAAACGAAAGGCTTGAGGCGTTTGAATCATCCATAAACTTTCCCGATCAACTGTTTCAACAATGACACCATTGTTTACTTTCTTCATCGTATCTTTTGCCTTAACTCCAGCAATTACTGCCCCTTTTTCATAGGCTTCCGTTACGAGACGGGATATAATAGGCTTTGTAATAAATGGTCTAGCAGCATCATGAACAAGCACAATATCAACTTGTTCCATTTCTTTAATGCAAGCATATACAGAGTGTTGTCGCTCTTCGCCTCCATTTGGCAATCCCTTTACCTTTGTTATGCCATACTCTTCCAACAAATGTTGAATATAATCCCGTTCTTCAGCCTTTACCGCTAACCAAATACCTGTACAATTATCATCATTTTGAAAAACTTCTAAAGTACGAATTAAAATTGGTTTACCCCCAAGGGATAAAAATAATTTATTTTGCCCCGCGCCCATCCGTTTACCACTGCCAGCTGCAGGGAGTACTACTTCGTAATTCACATATCCACTTCCTAATCTCAAAAAACCTAAGTTGCTTACGCTACTTGTTCATCCTTAGGTTTTGCAAATATCATACGCCCTGCAGATGTTTGCAGGACACTTGTTACTGTTACCGTAATCGATTGGCCAATATAGCTACGTCCACCTTCTACGACAATCATCGTACCATCATCTAAGTAGGCGACGCCTTGATTGTGCTCTTTCCCGTCTTTAATCACAACCACTTGCATTTCCTCTCCAGGTATTACAACCGGCTTTACGGCGTTTGCTAAATCATTTATATTTAGTACTTCCACATGATGTAGCTCACAAACTTTATTTAGATTAAAATCATTCGTTAAAATTTGTGCTCCCATCTTTTTCGCTAGACGTACTAGTTTTAAATCAACTTCCTGGACATCTTCAAAGTCTTCTTCTGAAATTTGCACGGTTGTTGCCCGTTCATCTTGAAGTTTTTTCAATATATCAAGACCCCTTCGACCGCGGGTACGCTTTAACGTATCGGACGAATCGGCAATATGCTGAAGTTCCGTTAAAACGAATTGAGGTACAATTAGCACACCTTCAATAAATCCTGTTGATGAAATATCAGCAATTCTCCCATCGATAATGACGCTTGTATCAAGCAATTTATAATTTGTCTTCACTTCATTTACTTGGAGCGTTGATACATCCAGTTGTTTTTTCCTAGGAAGGGAACTTGATTTCGTAAACATTTGCGATAGTTCATCCCGCTTTGTAAACCCTACACGGAAACCTAAATAACCAAGGATAATTGATAATAAGATCGGTATAATCTCCGTAATAATAGGAATCTGAATACGTTCAATGGCAAACCCAACTAAAAACGCAACAATTAACCCTACAATAAGTCCAAATGTCCCAAACAATAGATCAGCTGCTGGGATTTTAAATAACACGTTTTCCATCCACTCAATCAACTTAACAAAGTAGTCTGATAACGAGAATGATAAAAGGAATAACAAGATTGCTCCTAGTAATATGGATACATATGGATTGTTAAGCCAAGGATTAGATGATAAATTAATGAATTCGTATAATGGCGGTAAAAAAACAAAGCCTAACGCCCCTCCAATTAATAAGAAAGCAATTTGTATTACTCTTTTTAACATACTTCCACCTCCTTTTCTTTAATAACAATTATACATAGTTCCAGTATAGTTTGCCCTATAAATACATCAGCTAATTTTTCATTTGGAAAAATTAGCTACTGTTTTACTTATATGTTAAGTTATGTCTATTTCTAACCAAAATCAAACGGAAAAATGCCTATACACTAAAAATGATTGTATAGGCATACTCCATTTATTATTTTTTTACTAAAAAGAATGGCTACAAGTCTTGGAAACACGCTCTTAATGCTTCATTGATTGTTTCTACTCCAATGACTTGAATACCGTTCGGATAATCCCATCCCCCTAAATTGGAAGCTGGAATAAATGCCCGTTTAAAACCTAGTCTCGCTGCTTCTTGAACTCGTTGTTCAATTCTTGAAACCCGTCGAACCTCACCAGTTAGCCCTACTTCGCCAACAAAACAATCTGTACCTTTAACTGGTTGATCTTTAAAACTGGAAACGATGGAAGTTAAAACAGCTAAGTCAATCGCTGGTTCATCTAGTTTAACTCCACCCGCTACTTTTATATAGGCATCTTGGGCTTGTAAAAGCATCCCCATTCGTTTTTCTAAAACCGCCATAAGTAATTGAACCCGATTTTGTTCTACTCCCGTAGCCATCCGTTTAGGATAATTAAAACTAGTCGGTGTGACGAGTGATTGAATCTCGACTAAAATCGGCCTTGTACCTTCCATAGAAGCAACAATGGTCGAACCTGCTACATCGTGGGAACGCTCCTCTAAAAACAGCTCTGAAGGGTTAGAAACTTCTTTTAAACCTGCATGAACCATTTCAAATATTGCAATTTCGTTCGTCGAACCAAAACGATTTTTTACGCTGCGCAATATTCGATACGTATGATGCCGTTCCCCTTCGAAATATAAAACTGTATCTACCATATGTTCTAGTAATCTTGGACCTGCAATTTGCCCTTCCTTTGTTACGTGGCCTACTAGGAAAATGGCGATTCCTTTTGTTTTAGCAATGCGCATTAATTCCGAAGTACATTCACGAACTTGAGAGACACTACCAGCAGCACTTGTAACTTCTGGATGATGAATTGTTTGAATGGAATCGACAATAACAAATTTAGGTTGTACTTCTTCGATTGATTGGTTAATTAATTCCAAATTCGTTTCGGAAAGGATATATAGCTCAGGAGATTTCACACCAATTCTTGCCGCCCGCAACTTTGTTTGACGCATTGATTCTTCTCCGGATATGTACAATAAACGATGACCTTTATTGGATAAAAGGGCTGATACTTGAAGCAGTAAAGTTGATTTCCCTATCCCAGGGTCTCCGCCAATCAATACGAGGGATCCCGGAACAATCCCTCCACCTAGCACCCGATTTAACTCTTCCATTTCGGTTTCAACACGCGGTTCATCCGAAGTTTCTACATTGATAATAGGAGTGGCTTTTTGCGAGATGGAATTTGAATGTTGAAAAGCACCTCGAGGACCTTTCGTTATTACTTCTACTTCCTCAACCATCGTGTTCCATCCACCACAGCCCGGACAACGCCCCATCCACTTTGGAGATTCATAGCCACAGGAGTTACAACAGAATTTCGTTTTCTTTTTTACCATATCGTCTCTCCTTCATTAGTAATCTTATGTTCATTGTACATGACAACCTTTGAAAGTTCCTTATATTTCCCCACGTAAAATCCTTCCATATTAAAAAGGTGGTTGACTAGAAATTAAGTCAACCACCTATAATTATGCATTAATTTGAAAGAACTTCGCTTTTGGGTAAGACGATAAATTCATTATCAACATAGTCAATCACAACACTTTGACCTGTTGAAATCGTACCTTTTAGCAACTCTTCGGATAAACGATCTTCCACATGTTTTTGAAGGGCACGACGTAATGGACGAGCTCCGTATTGTGGATCGTATCCTTCTTCTGCAATTTTCTCTAATGCAGCATCTGTCAACTCAAGCTCAATATTTTGCTCTTTTAAGCGAGTTGTTAAAGAGTTTGCCATTAATGAAATAATTTGTTTTAATTCGTCTTTTTCTAGAGAGTGGAACACAATCATTTCATCGATACGGTTTAAGAATTCAGGACGGAATGCTTTTTTCAATTCCTCAAGCATTGTCCCTTTCATATCTTTATATTTGTTAGCAGAATTATCACCAATTCCGAAACCTAAAGATTTTTGATATTTAAGGGCATCTGCGCCGACGTTAGAAGTCATAATAACAACCGTGTTTCGGAAGTCTACTGTACGACCTTTTGAATCCGTTAAACGACCGTCATCTAATACTTGAAGTAAAATGTTGAACACATCTGGGTGAGCCTTTTCAATCTCATCCAGCAATACAACAGAGTATGGTTTACGACGAACTTTTTCAGTTAACTGTCCGCCTTCATCGAATCCAACGTAACCTGGAGGTGAACCTACAAGACGGGAAGTCGAATGTTTCTCCATGTATTCTGACATGTCGATTCGAATCATTGCATCTTCATCGCCGAACATTACTTCTGCTAGAGCACGGGCAAGTTCTGTTTTACCAACACCAGTAGGACCTAGGAAAATGAATGAACCGATTGGTCGTTTTGGATCTTTTAACCCTGCACGGGCACGGCGGATAGCACGAGAAATCGCTTCAACCGCTTCTCCTTGACCAACGACACGTTTGTGCAATTCTTCTTCTAAGTTTAGTAATTTCGCTGATTCTTCTTGAGCAATTTTTGAAACAGGAATTCCAGTCCACATGGAAACAACCATTGCAATGTCTTCAACAGTCACTTTAGACTCTTCTTTACCTTGTTTTTCTTTCCATGTTTTCTTTGTTTGCTCTAATTCATCTTTAATTTTTTGTTCTGTATCACGAAGGGCAGCCGCTTTTTCAAACTCTTGGCTTGAAACTGCCGCATTTTTTTCGTTACGAACGTTTTCTAATTTATCTTCCAAAGCTTTTAAGTTTGGTGGCACTGTGAAAGAACGTAAGCGTACTTTTGAACCTGCTTCATCGATTAAATCAATCGCTTTATCTGGTAAGAAACGATCGGAAATATATCGATCAGATAATTTTGCTGCCGCTTCTACTGCTTCATCCGTAATTTTCACACGGTGATGCGCTTCATAACGATCTCTTAAACCTTTAATAATTTGAATTGTTTCATCTACAGTTGGTTCATCTACTTGAATTGGTTGGAAACGACGTTCTAACGCTGCATCCTTTTCAATGTATTTACGATATTCATCTAATGTTGTAGCCCCAATACATTGTAGTTCACCACGGGCTAATGAAGGTTTTAAAATATTCGATGCATCAATAGCACCTTCTGCACCGCCAGCACCGATTAATGTGTGTAATTCATCAATGAAAAGAATTACGTTACCTGCTTGGCGAATTTCATCCATTACTTTTTTCAAGCGGTCTTCAAATTCACCGCGATATTTAGTACCCGCAACAACAGTACCCATATCTAATGTCATCACCCGTTTATCACGAAGGGTTTCAGGTACTTCATTATTGACGATTTGTTGTGCAAGACCTTCTGCAATAGCCGTTTTACCTACCCCGGGTTCACCAATTAATACAGGGTTGTTTTTCGTACGGCGGGATAGTACTTCAATTACTCGTGTAATTTCTTTGCTACGGCCAATCACTGGATCCAATGAACCTTCACGGGCAATGGCCGTTAAGTCACGAGCTAATCCATCTAAAGTCGGTGTATTTACCGATTGAGTTGGGTTTGTTGAGTTTTGAGCTGCGTCATTGTTTCCAAGTAATAAAAGAACTTGTTGACGAGCTTTGTTTAAGCTAACACCCGCATTCGCTAAAACTCGAGCAGCTACTCCTTCACCTTCTCGGATTAAAGCAAGTAATATATGTTCTGTTCCTATATAAGCATGACCTAATTTTCTAGATTCATCTACCGATAATTCAATTACCTTTTTAGCTCTTGGAGTATAATGAACGATTGGACCGACATCTTTTGAACCTTTCCCCACTAACTCCTCAATGCCTGATTCAATAATTTGTGGACTTACATCGATTGCTTCTAATGCTTTTGCTGCAATTCCACCGCCTTCACGAATAAGGCCAAGTAAAATATGTTCTGTTCCTATAGATTCGTGCTTCCAACGAATAGCTTCTTCTTGTGCTAATTGCAATACTTTTTGTGCACGTTGAGTAAAACGGTTAAACATCATATCTTTCCTCTCCTTTTCCCATTAACTTTTGATTGTTCGTATTAAGCTTTTCACGTAAAAGTTTTGCTCTATACATATCGCGTTCACTTGCTTGAAGAGTTGTACCGGCATATTGTTGTACAAAGCCGGGTTGTATGAGGATCATACACTCATTTAAAACATGTAATGGAACTTCCTTAATGATTCCTAAATCCACTCCAAGGCGAACATTGGATAAACAAGCAGCAGCTTCTTCGCTCGTCATAATACACGCATATTTTAAAATACCTAATGAGCGATTAAAGCGGTCTTCTAATACTATTCGAGAATTTTTGAATAATGCCTCTCGTGCGCCTCGTTCATTTTTAATAATTTGGACAACTACATTTTGTAAGTCTTCTAAAATTTCCTCTTCCGACTTTCCAAGAGTTACTTGGTTGGAGATTTGATAAATGTTTCCTAGGTTTTCACTACCTTCTCCATATATCCCTCTTACAACCATTCCTAAGCGGGCTAGCATTTGTGTAACAACCTTAATTTGCTTAGACATCGTTAGGGCAGGTAGATGCATCATAACGGATGCACGAAGTCCTGTTCCAACATTCGTTGGGCAACTTGTTAAATAACCAAATGTATCATTATACGCATATGGTAAATGTTTCTCCAATTGATGATCCAATTTCGAAGCCTCTGCATATGTTTCTAAAAGCTGTAATCCAGGAGCTAAACATTGGATTCGTAAATGATCTTCCTCGTTTACCATAATGCTGATCGTTTCGTCATTTGAAATAAGAACGGAAGCTGACTTTTCTTTTTTAGCTAATAGAGGGCTAATTAAATGTTTTTCAACTAACACTTGACGTTGCAATGAAGGCATTTCTTTAATTGTAAAATGGGAAAACTTATGCTCGTCATTAATCGCCATTAAAGCTTGTGTGACAACGTCATCAATTTGTTGTGCTTCCCCATCCGTAAAACTTAAAGGGAAACGATATCCATCTAAGTTTCTTGCTAATCGAATGCGTGTACTTAATACAATATCTGCATCAAGACCTTTAACATCCATCCAGCCTGGCGCCTCACTTTTCAAAAAATGTTCTAAATTCATGGTGTATCAACACCTCCACGATCAAGCTTGCGTTCCATATCTCTTATTTCATCCCGCAGCTTGGCAGCATCTTCAAAACGTTCATCTGCAATCGCTAATTGTAGTTGTTCTCGAGCTGTTTCAATTTGTTTTTTGATCCACTCGTTATGATGACTTGGTTTGCCCGGAGCTTTACCGCTATGCTTTGTTCCAGCTTGAATTTTATTTAATACTTGTGGAAGCTGTGTACTGAAAGTTTCATAACATTGTGGACAACCAAGCTTCCCTTCATTCAAGAACTTACGAAAAGTAAAACCGCATTTTGGGCATTCAGTTGCTTTCTGACTTGTCGATTGGACCTTTTCTACCCCGTTATTCCACACTGGTAAACCAAATAAATTGGAAACAAGTTGATGAATTGGAATTTGTTCTT
Source organism: Ureibacillus sp. 179-F W5.1 NHS (assembly GCF_045369345.1). NCBI lineage: Bacteria > Bacillati > Bacillota > Bacilli > Caryophanales > Caryophanaceae > Ureibacillus > Ureibacillus sp. 179-F W5.1 NHS. The sequence goes on from NZ_JBIQFG010000024.1 coordinate 31,937, forward strand.
CTTTATGAAAATCTAAATTGAAAGGATGAAAATTTTGTGCACATACCTCACAATAGTGTTTTTCGCTTTTTTGGCCATTAATTACTTGTGTAACCGTTACTGTAGCCTGACGTTCCTTACAGTGTTCACAATTCATGACCTCACCTCTTTTATCAAATAAGTATGGAAAGTAATAAATAAGTAATGAACTTCCTTTATATTACCTATTGTTCCTATTTATCGTATTTTAATGTTGTTAACATAGACTTTAAAATCAATGACCTCAATTGGTCCCTCGTCGGCAATTGTATTCGAAGAGTCGACCGATCAATTGCAGCAAGCATTAATTTTGCTTCCCGTTTAGAAATGACTTCTTCATCGATCAAACGATAGATAATATCCTCTGCCATCGATTGGGTAGCACCGTTATCAATTTGGTCTATCATATCTTCAATCAAATCAATCTTAGAATGAGCTCTTACTCGTAAAATTCGAATATATCCCCCACCACCACGTTTACTTTCAACTAAGTAGCCTCTTTCGGCGGTAAATCTCGTATTAATAACATAATTGATTTGCGATGGTACACATTGAAATTTATCCGCCAATTCACTTCGTTTGATTTCAATATGTCCTTGACCACCTAATTCGATAACTTGTTTCAAATACCCTTCAATGATGTCAGATATATTTCTCATTTTTATACCTCACCCCATCCATTTCTGACTTTGACTATATTTGACTATATTATATTAACATCAAAATCAAAATGCAAATCAAATGCCTATACTATTTTTTCGTTCGAATAGCGTTTAAATTATTTTATAGCTATCCTATTTATATCCATAAAAAAGGCGGTCTCATTAATAGTTGAGACCACCCTCATTTTAGCTTTTTGAGCGAAGGATTAAGAAATAGTCTCCACATACCATTCTGGTTAATTTTGGATTTATTTCTTAGTATTCCTTTTATTCACTTAAACTAAACCTATTTTTATACCCAACGACCAACAATCGGGTAATTCCAATTTTCACCCATTAACGCTTTCACAATGCCAATAATCGGAACAACAACCGTCATAATTCCGAAGACAATTAAAAACGGAATTCCAATAATTAAAAAGCTAAAGATTATTGAAATAGTATTTAAAATCCACATAACACCTTGGAATAGTAAAGCTTGGATCGAAATTCTTTTAATTTCATGTTCTGAACTTAGTAGCCAGAATAGGACTGGAATAAGTACAGGCATCAAAAAGGCACTTGCATGTATGATTACCTTTGCCCATTTATTATCCATTTATAAATCAACCTTTCGTTTCGTTTTTATAGTTATAGTATATTTACGAAGTTCGTACTAAATAGTTTCACTTTTTTTCAAACGAATAAACCTTATTTAAAAATAAAAAACCGCCAGTAAAACTAGCGGTCTATCAACATAATTCATTATTTGGATACTTTTTTCTTACTACTTTCTGGCTTTGGATCTGGTTTTTCTTCATTATTATACGGGAATAATAAATAAGCAATCATTCCAGAAAAGATAGTTGCTATTACTACAAGTAATACACTATCACGGGTTGAAACTTCCTGAAAATAGTTTCTTAACATGAAAATAGAGCCTATAGCAACAATGACCATTGTTGGGATAACAAATTTAAAGCGGTGCTTTTCCATCTTTAACTTCCTTTTCTATAAATATTTACTTCACTTTTCCACGTTAGTTACATCATAAACTACTCGTATTTTACATGGGATAAAAACAAAATACAAATTAGCCCTATAGTTAGGTTACTATTTCATAATTTAATCCAACTAACAATCTATGTAAAATTTCATAATATTTTCAATATATTATTGTTACAATCTATGAAAATAGAACGATAATATAGGTAAATACATAATGGAATGGAATGGATAAAAGGATGGCTATTTTCAGAAGTAATTCACAAAAAGTGTTAGCAAACTATTTCGAAGTTGAAAAATACATAAACGAAGTCGAGCTAGATGTTGCAAAGTACCCAGACTTAACTAAACAAATTCAATTAATTAAATTAACAAAAGAAGAATTAGCGATTTTAAGACAATTAAAACCTTTCACTGAACAATTTATTCCAGAAATGGTGAATCAATTTTATGCAGCAATTATGCAAAGCGATCATTTAATGGGGATTATTAATAAACATTCGAAAATTGAACGATTAAAAGTAACCCTTACAAAACATATTACCGATATTTTTGAAAGTCGTATTAATAGCAACTATATAGAAGAACGAAAAAAAATTGCCGCTACTCATGTACGTATTGGATTAGAATCCCAATGGTATATAAGCTCCTTCCAATCATTAATGACTACATTTATCCATTTTGTTAATGGATTAGATATTTCAAAAGAAGATACGACAAAAGCGATTAATGCCTTTTCGAAAATCATTAATTTGGAACAACAATTAGTTATTCAAGCTTACGATGCGGAACAACAACGAATTCGTCAGATTGTGGAAGATATGAAACATTCCTTATTGAACACAGTACAAAATACTGCTGAAGAATTACATGCTATCAGCCAAGAAACGACTGCTTCATTACATGCCATTTCTTCGGAATCTGGAAGTATTGCTACAGCAACAAAACAAGGACTAGATTTTGTAGCGGATACAGAAGAAAAATCAAATTATGGAAAAGCACATATTGAAACACAAACAGAGTTAATGAATGTTATTTTAGAACGAGTCAATATGTTAGAAAAATCGATGATCAACTTACGAGCTTCTTCTCAGAAAATAACAGAAATCGTTGGTTTAGTAACAGGTATCGCCGATCAAACAAACTTATTAGCATTAAATGCTTCCATTGAAGCTGCACGGGCTGGTGAGCATGGAAAAGGCTTTGCAGTTGTTGCTGAAGAGGTTCGTAAACTAGCCGAAGAGACGAAGAGCGCAGTTCAAAATGTTTCTCACTTAATTCGCGAAACAGAAGAAAATATCGAAAATATGACTTCATCAGTAGGCAATGTGGATGAACAAGTGCAAAAGAGTGTACAAACACAACGTAGTCTTGAGGAATCCTTTAATTCTATAGCCAAAGCTGTATCAGGGATTAAAGAACAATATACAAACACAACTAAAGACATTACTGAGATTTCAAGACTAATCCACGAATTAACCGAAAGTGTAGACCAAGTATCCGCTTCTTCCGATTCATTGCTAAATGTTGTTCACGAATTAACAGATTAAATAGAAAGGACCTTCTCTATAAGAAGGTCCTGTTTTTTTATTCATTTTCTAAAAGCAGTCGACGCTTTTGTGTACTTTCCTTTTTTGCTTGACGTAATTGCCTGCGAGTATGTCCTGTTTCAAACAGTTGCTTCTCCCTTTCCGTTTCTGGGTAAACACTAGGTACCGGGATAGGTTTCCCTTCCTTATTAACGGCGACCATGGTCACAAAGGATTCAGTCGTTAATTTTTCTACCCCTGTTTTAATATTTCGTGACATTACTCGAACGTAAACTTCCATTGAAGATCGTCCTGTGGAAGTTACCATTGCTTCTAGTTCTAGAATATCACCTGCATAAGCCGGAGAGATAAAATCAACGGAATCAAAGGATGCTGTCACCACTTCAGATCGTGCATGTTTCATAGAGGTAATGGCTGCTATTTCATCGATATAAGCTAATACTCTTCCACCAAAAATAGATTGATGATGATTCGTATCAGGTGGTAAAACTAAGTGTGTTTGAAAAGAACGAGAATGACTCATCGGCACTGCATTGCTCATGATAAACCCTCCATAGTTACTACTCTCTTGATGTTAATATTTGATAACCTAATTTCATTTTACCCTAAAAAAACGAAAGTCGAGAACTATTATTTAAATGGTTGTTTTAATTGTGATGAATTTCAATTCGGTCATTTCATCAATCGCAAATTTAACCCCTTCTCTACCGTAGCCACTACTTTTTACACCACCATAAGGCATATTATCAACTCGGAAAGTTGGAATATCATTGATTACAACTGTACCAGCTTCTATTTCATCAGCAGCTTTCATCGCATCCGTTAAAACATTCGTATAGATTCCAGCATTTAAACCAAAATCGGATTCATTCACTAATGCAATCGCCTCATCTAATGTTTGATAAGGTACAATGGAAACGATTGGTGCAAAGGTTTCTTGACAAACAATTTTCATATCCGGTTGAACATTCGTCATAACTGTCGGCGTTAATGTTCGCTGTGTAAATTCTCCGCCTGTCGCAACAACAGCTCCTGCAGCTTTCGCCTCTTCAATCCATTGTTTGATACGTTCTACTTCGTTAGGATTAATCATTGCACTCACATCTGTTGATGGATCTAGAGGATCTCCTAATTTCAACTTCTTCGTTTCTTCAACAAAAGCAGTCGTAAATTGTTCATATATCGATTCGTGTACATATACTCGTTGTAACGAAATACAAACTTGCCCTGAAAATCCAAAGGCCCCACCGACACATCGAGAAACTACCTTTTCAATTGGCGTACTAGGTTCAACAATAAGTGCTGAATTTGAACCTAGTTCTAATGTCACCTTACGCAATCCGACTTTTTCTTTTATTTTAAGTCCAACAGCACTACTACCAGTAAACGTCACTTTTTTCACAAGGGGATGTGTTACTAATGTATCACTTAACTCTCCCCCTGACCCTGTAACAATTTGTAATGCCCCATCTGGTAAACCAGCTTCTTTAAAGATCTCTGCCATAACTAATGCACTTAAAGGTGTTTGAGTAGCTGGCTTCAACACTACTGTATTCCCTACGGCAAAGGCAGGTCCTAATTTGTGAGAAACTAAGTTGAAAGGGAAATTAAAGGGTGTAATCGCCGAAACGACACCAATTGGAACCCGTTTCGTATAGCCGATTCGATCCTTTGTTCCTGGTGCAGCATCAAGGGGAACCGTTTCACCCATTGATTGTTTTGCTGCTTCTGCTGAAAATTGATACGTTGAAATCGTACGATCAATTTCAATTAATGCCGTCGTTAAAGGCTTTCCAGCTTCAGAAGCTAGAATTTTTGCAAGTTCCTCTTTACGACCGCGCATAATGTCTACCACTTTATATAAAATTTCTGCCCTCTCATAAGCAGTCGTCTTTTTAAAAGATTGAAAGGCTTTATGAGCACCTTCAATTGCTCGTTCTACATCCTCTACAGAAGCTTTCGCCACTTCTGCAATAGTTTCCCCTGAATAAGGAGCTGTTAACGCGTAAACATCGTTAGCATCTGTCCAAACACCATTTATCCATAATTTTGTTTTTTCCATAGATACCACTCTCCTCATCGTTATAACCCCATTGTAACACTGTTCGGTAATATCCACTTCTTCTAAAGTTTGTAGTTAATTTAAAAAATCCACTACATCTGATAAGCCAGGCGGCAAAAATCCAACCAAATCTACAAGAATGTCTGCGATATCTAACAGTCCAGTAAGATCCGATAAAGGCGTCATTTCAATTAATTCTTGTATTTCAAGGACATCTTGAATCACCTTTTTTATAGCGATAATAAGGGCGTATGATTTATTACTTTTCAACTCTTTTATCTCTATAAATTGATGATGTAATGAGACAATCGCATCTACTTTCGACTCATTTGTAGCAGCTAGAGCTAATACACCTAAATATGGATAATGAATCCTTTTCACTTTAATATCCCGTTTTAATAATTCTTCCCGTAATTGTACGACATATTGCAATAAGACTTCATTATAGTCGGAACTATAGACAGTCAAAATTTGGGCTAACCCTTGAAGAGAATTCCCCATCGTAAAATGATTTTCTCTTAATTCGTTATAGTATTTTACAATGGTGTCTGCTTGCGTTTTCGGTTGTTCGTTCATATCTGAAGATAAATACACTACAAATGGAACATCTTCATTAGACGTTAAAATCCGTTGTTGACGATTTAATTCATCAAACAATTGTTTTGCCCTAATGGCATGTTCCCTATCATCTTCCTGTAAAAAAAGAGCAGCTAAAGCGCGGTGGGGGGTATTTTTAAATTTAACTTCTTTTAACAATTGATCTTTCTTTATGAATGATTGAATTGTTTCATCCATATTGTTTTGTTGTGAAAATTGAATGGCCAATTTATACTTCATTTTCAAATCAAGGCGTACCGAGGAGGATTTTGTTTTTTCCTCGATTTCGTCAATTATTTTTTGTAAGATTACCCCACTAAATTCTTTTTTTGAAAATGTATATGTACTTGCAAGAAACATCGTCAGTTGTGGGTCCTGACCCCCTGTATAATTAAAAACCCGATGATAGTTATCTATAAATGCTTTTATAAATTGTTCGTCACTCATTTTTAATCACTCCTTACCTTTTATACGAGATGAGATGAAAATTCGTTTCAAAAATGAAAAGACCTCTTGCTAAATTCTTTGATATGCTCCCCTTCGGGTAGACAGATAACAAATAAAATCTGTTTACCTAGGGAGAGTCTTTTTTATGGCTAGAATTAAACATTCCAGAGAATAAAAATTAGCTATATTAACTCAACTTGAAAATGGAATTTATTCAGTAAATGAAATCGCATCTATGTTTAATGTTAATCAGGAGACGATAAGGATTTGGAGAGATAAATACGAAGCTTTAGGAGCAGAAGGTCTAGAAAATGCTAAAAGCTGGAAACCATATTCGAAAGTGTTAAAGGAAGCAGCTATTCAGGATTATCTATCATTATTCATTGAGAGAAGTGACAAGAAAGTATGAGATATCTAGTAAATCTGTTTTGAGACAATGGATTAAAAAGTATAATGGTCATAGAGCAATGAAAGATACGGGGAAAGGAACATCCAGCCCATTTTAAAAAAGTTAGAGGAAGTCGAAAGGAGGCGACGTTAAGTCAAATTCAATCAATGGACAAGTATAGACTATTCAAGAATTACATACTAAAGAGAAATTTTCTGTTTCGCTCCTCTGTAAAATTGCAGGAATTGCACGTTCAGCTTATTATAATGGCTAAATCGAACACCTACTGCTAGAGAACGTGAAAATGAAAAAATCATCAAAGAAATGAAAGCTCTTTACAAGCAAGTTGAAGGGATTTATGGTTACCGCCGTATGAAGCTAAATTTGAACCGTAGGTTTAACAAGCATTATAATCACAAACGAATCTATCGCTTAATGAAGGTAGCTGGATTACAATCCGTTATTCGTAGAAAACGGAAACGTTATATTCGTTCGACTCCCCAACATGTTGCAGAGAATTTATTAAATCGTGAATTTACTTCAAATAAACCTAATCAAAAATGGGTGACTGATGTAACAGAGTTGAAATACGGTTGTACAAAGAAAGCCTATTTAAGTGCTATTTTAGACCATTATGATGGTTCAATTATTAGTTACGTATTAGGACATTCAAACAATAATGATTTGGTATTTACGACGTTAGATCAGGCAATCGCTACCTTACATAATGAACATTCGTTAATTCATAGTGATCGAGGGTATCAATATATATCACATGGATTTAAGAGAAGAATTGATGAGGCGAAGATGACACATAGTATATCACGCGTAGGGAGATGTATTGATAATGGACCAATGGAGTCATTTTGGGGAACATTAAAGTGCGAGAAGTATTATTTATATAAATTTGATGCGTTTGACGAATTAAGTAATTTTATAATCACAAAAGATACCAAGAACGATTAAACGGCTTAAGCCCTATGGAGTATAGGACCCAAGCCACTTAATTCTATTTTTATTATTTCCACTGTCTACTTGACAGGGGGCAGTTCATTTAGCAAAAGGTCTATCCTTTATTTTAATTGGGCTAATTCCTCAGCATTAAATGCCCTAGATTTAGTTAAGAACCGTTTTCCTTCGACTCCTTCTAATGAAAACATACCACCGCGACCGTCCACAACATCAATAATGAGTTGTGTATGCTTCCAATAATCGAATTGATTTTTATGCATGTAAAACTTCACTCCACCAATTTCACCGAGCAACACATCGGCATTTCCAATGATTAAATCCCCTTCAGGGTAACACATTGGGGAAGAACCATCACAGCAACCACCCGATTGATGGAACATTATCGGTCCATGTTTCGCTTTTAACTTTTCAATTAATTCAAGGGCAGCATCTGTAGCGATTACACGTTCAACCACATGAAATCCCCTTTCAAAGTTAAATGGTTTAGAAGAAGCCAAGCTTATTCGGGCTATAGCTAACAAGCAAGTTTTTCGTTTGTTGATAGTGCTCCAACATCATTAAGTGATTTTCTCGACCTACACCAGACATTTTATAACCACCGAATGCTGCGTGAGCAGGATAATCATGGTAGCAGTTCGTCCATACACGACCAGCCTCTATTGAGCGACCAATACGGTAAGCTGTGTTAATGTCACGAGTCCAAACTCCTGCTCCTAAACCGTAAAGTGTGTCATTAGCGATTTCCAACGCCTCTTCCTTCGTTTTGAAAGTTGTAACAGCTACTACTGGTCCAAAAATTTCTTCTTGGAAAATACGCATGCTGTTATCTCCTTTAAATACAGTAGGTTTTACGTAATAACCATCCGTAAAGTCTTCCCCTAGTTGATTACGTTCTCCACCAATTAATACTTCTGCTCCTTCTTGTTTACCGATATCGATATACGATAAAATTTTCTCCATTTGTTCAGAAGAGGCTTGAGCACCCATCATTGTATTTGGATCTAACGGGTTACCCGTTTTAATTGCTTCTACACGTTTTAATGCTCGTTCCATAAACTTCTCATAAATGGATTCTTGAATTAATGCGCGGGAAGGACAAGTACATACTTCGCCTTGGTTTAACGCAAATAATACAAATCCTTCAATCGCTTTATCTAAAAACTCATCATCTGCTTCCATCACATCTTCAAAGAAAATATTTGGTGATTTACCACCTAATTCAAGGGTAACGGGAATAATATTTTGGGATGCATATTGCATAATTAAACGACCAGTTGTCGTTTCACCAGTAAAGGCAATTTTCCCGATTCGTGGGTTAGATGCTAAAGGTTTTCCAGCCTCTAAACCAAAGCCATTAACAATATTTAATACACCAGGTGGTAATAAATCTTCTATTAATTCCATTAATACCATGATGGATGCAGGAGTTTGCTCAGCTGGCTTTAATACGACACAGTTTCCTGCTGCTAACGCTGGTGCAAGTTTCCAGCAAGCCATTAAAAGTGGGAAGTTCCAAGGGATAATTTGACCTACTACTCCAATAGGTTCATGGAAATGGTAAGCTACTGTATCGTCATTAATTTGACTAATGCCACCTTCTTGCGCTCGAATTGCCCCCGCAAAGTAACGGAAATGGTCAATTGCTAACGGCAAATCTGCATTTAATGTTTCTCGTACAGCTTTACCATTTTCCCAAGTTTCAGCGACAGCTAACATTTCTAAATTTTCTTCCATACGGTCAGCAATTTTATTTAAAATTTTTGCGCGTTCTGCAACGGATGTTTTCCCCCATACTTCCTTCGCTGCATGAGCTGCATCAAGAGCAAGTTCGATATCTTCTTCTGTTGAACGTGCTACTTGTGTAAATACTTTTCCCGTAACAGGCGTTATATTTTCAAAGTATTGACCTTTGACTGGTGGCGTCCATTCTCCTCCGATAAAGTTATCATACTTGTCTTTGAAATTTACAATTGCTCCTTCTGTGTTTGGAAATGCATAAGCCAATGTTAGTACGCTCATTTTTAATTTCTCCCCTTCATTATGATATCTTTAAAGCCAATACCCTTTCGTGCTGACTTCCCCCATTTATCAAAAGGTATTACTAATTTATATGACGGTTATTCTAAAAATAGAACTAGAAAAATAGATTTTTTTATAAAATAAATAGAATAATTTTAAATCGACGAATTTTATTTAATAAGTACGTTGCTAATTGTATGATAGAGAAGTTTATTAACATGGAAACGGGCAAAAATAGATATGGATAAGAGTTGAAAAGTAGTATTCGTTTTATTCAAAAAAGCGTTGTTATTGTATACTTAAGTTATTACATTTATAGGAGACTTTATGAGAATAAATAAATTTTTAAGCGAAACAGGCGTTGTTTCTCGTCGTGGTGCAGATAAATGGATTGAAGAAGGTAGAATTACGATTAACGGTGAACTGGCTACAATAGGTAGTCAAGTTCAGGACGGGGATGTCGTTTGCGTTGATGGCAAACCTGTCAAAAAAGAAGAAGAATTAGTATATATTGCATTAAATAAACCCGTTGGCATTACTAGTACAACAGAAAAACATGTGAAAGGTAATGTCGTTGACTTCGTTGGACATTCAAAACGCATTTTCCATATTGGTCGACTAGATAAGGAATCGGAAGGGTTACTACTGCTAACCAATGATGGTGATATCGTAAACGAAATTTTACGTGCCGAAAATCATCACGAAAAAGAATATGTTGTACAAGTGGACCAACCAATTACAACATCCTTTTTAAAACAAATGGCATCAGGTGTTGAGATTTTAGATACAAAAACATTACCTTGTAAAGTTGAAAAAGTATCATCCCATGTATTTAAAATTATTTTGGAGCAAGGTTTAAATCGTCAAATTCGTCGAATGTGTTCAGCCCTTGGTTATTCCGTAAAACGATTACAGCGAATTCGAATTATGAATATCCATCTTGGCAATTTAAAGGTTGGCCAGTGGAGAGACTTAACAGAAAAAGAAAAGGTAGAGCTATTTCAACTATTAAACTACACACCTAAAAAATAAAAACAAAAGGCAGAAATGTTTTACTTTCAACATTTCTGCCTTTTCCATTAATCAAATACCGTCGGTTATAATGCTCCGAGATAAGCAGCTTTAACTTGTTCACTTTCTTGAAGCTCTTTCGCTGTCCCCGATAAAACAATTTTACCTGTTTCAATCACATATGCACGATCAGCAATTGATAATGCCATATTCGCATTTTGTTCTACTAATAATACTGTTGTTCCTTGCTGATTAACCATTTGAATAATTTCAAAAATTTGTTTCACAATTAAAGGTGCTAGCCCCATGGATGGCTCATCTAGTAATAACAATTTCGGTTTTGCCATTAGAGCTCGACCCATCGCTAACATTTGCTGTTCCCCACCAGACAACGTCCCTGATTGTTGTTTACGGCGTTCTCCTAATATAGGAAATAGTTCATAAACATTGGCTATATCCTTTTTAATGCTATCACGATCTTTGCGTAAATAAGCACCTAATTCAAGATTTTCCTCTACCGTCATATTCGAAAAGACTCTTCGTCCTTCTGGAACATGAGAAATGCCACTTTTTACGATGGATTGTGCTTGTTTCCCATTAATTTGTTGAGAAAGATAAGAAATTGTCCCACTCTTTGGTTTTAATAGACCTGATAATGTTTTTAATAATGTTGATTTACCAGCACCATTTGCACCAATTAACGTTACAATTTCACTCTCTTTTACTTCAATGGAGACATCTTTTAATGCATGAATATTTCCATAAAATACATCAATGTTGTTTACTTTAAGCATTATTCAATGACCTCCTCTCCCAAATAGGCTTCAATTACCTTTGGATTGTTACGAATTTCTTCCGGTGTTCCATCCGCGATTAATTGACCGTGATCTAATACGTAAATACGCTCACAAATTCCCATTACTAAATGCATATCATGTTCGATTAACAAAATTGTCAAATCAAATTCTTTTCGGATAAAAGCAATCAGCTCCATTAAATCGTGAGTTTCTTGAGGATTCATCCCCGCAGCTGGTTCATCTAATAACAGGAGTTGAGGTTTTGCTGCAAGGGCCCGGGCAATTTCCAGTCTCCGTTGCATCCCATAAGGTAAATTCTTTGCTAATTCATCCTTATAAACATCTAATCCAAATATTTTTAAAAACTCAATCGATTCTTTATCCATCTTTTCTTCCCCTTTAAAATGACTAGGTAATCGAAAGATAGATGAGAGAATGGAATGCTTCGCTAAATTGTGGTTTGCCACTTTCACGTTATCTAAAACCGTTAAATCTTTAAATAAACGAATATTTTGGAATGTACGGCTAATACCTAATTTTGTTACTTGATAAGGTTTTAGCCCCTTCAAATTTTTCCCGTCAAAGGTAATGACCCCTTCCGTCGGCTGATACACTCCCGTTAACATATTAAAAGTTGTCGTTTTCCCAGCTCCATTAGGGCCAATTAAACCGACTAACTCTCCCGTATTCAAATGCATATTTACATTGTGTACTGCTTTAAGGCCACCGAACTGAATTCCTACATTATCTACTTGTAAAAGAAGGTTACTCGTCATACTTTAGAACCTCCCTTTTTACCAAATTTAAATAAGTGGGTAATTTCCTTTGTACCCATTAATCCCGTAGGACGATATAACATCACTAAAATTAAAACTAAAGAATAAATAATCATACGCGTTTCAGGGAAGTTCGATAAATAAGCCGAAACAATCGTTAAAAAGATTGCTGCGATAACAGACCCCGAAAGACTTCCTAAACCACCTAATACAACGTAAATTAAAATATCAAAGGACTTTAAGAAATTAAATGTTGTCGGTTGAATAATAAAGAAGTTATGGGAATATATCGCACCAGCAAGCCCAGCGAATATAGCACCGATTGTAAAAGCAACAACTTTATAGTAGGTTGTGTTTATTCCCATAGCATCAGCTGCAATTTCATCTTCTCGAATAGAAATAGCTCCTCGACCATGTCTTGAATTTGTAAAATTCGAAATAACTAATATTGTAAGAACTACACCAACGAAGGCGTATGTCCACGTTGTCATATTCGTCACGACCATACCTGCCGCTCCGCCTACGTAATCAATATTTAGGAAGACAATTCGAATAATCTCAGCAAAACCAAGGGTTGCGATTGCCAAATAGTCTCCTTTAAGTCGTAGCGTTGGAATTCCTACTAGTAACCCGGCTAATCCTGCTGCTACCGCACCAATAATTAATGCTACGGTGAATGGTAACCCTAAGTTCATTGTCGCAATGGCACTGAAGTAAGCTCCCACTGCCATAAAACCAGCATGTCCGATGGAGAATTGCCCTGTAATTCCTATTACAATATGCAAACTAACAGCTAGCATAATATTTATACACATTTGTATTAATATATTTTGATAATATAAATCTAACGATCCACCTGAAATCATAACTTGTACAATTGTATAGATTACTAGCGCAAAAATAATATAAACCCAAAAGGCTTTTGATTTTTTCATATACCAGTCACCTACACTTTCTCTCGGGTATTTTTTCCGAATAGACCCGATGGTTTTAAAATGAGTATTAAAATTAAAATGATGAAAGCTGCTGCATCGCGCCATAACGAAAAACCGAAAGCACTAACAACCGTTTCAACTACACCTAAAACTAAACCGCCAACCATTGCACCAGGAATATTTCCGATACCACCAAGTACCGCTGCGATAAAGGCCTTTAATCCTGGTAAAACCCCCATTAATGGTTCGATTCTCGTGTAATAAGCCCCGAAAATAACCCCTGCTGCACCAGCTAGAGCCGATCCAATGGCAAAGGTTGCTGATATCGTATTATCAACGTTAATTCCCATTAATCGTGCAGCATCAGCATCCAAAGATACAGCTCGCATCGCTTTTCCGATTTTGGTTTTATGTACAATAAATTGCAATAAAATCATTAAAATGATCGTAACAACTAAAATTAAAATAGATTTAGAGCTAATACTTACTCCAAAAATGTCAATTGATGTATTCGGCAATACTTCAGGATACGCTTCCGGTGATGCTCCTCGGAAGAAAATCATTGTATATTCAATTAAGAAGGACACACCGATTGCAGTAATAAGGGCTGCAATTCGTGTTGCACTTCGTAATCGTTTATACGCTACTCGTTCAATAATGACACCAATAATTGCACAAAGTACCATCGAAATGATAAGTGCTGGAAGGAACCCTACGTCCCATCTTGTAATGGCGAAAAAGCCGATAAAAGCCCCTAACATGAACACATCACCATGAGCAAAGTTAATGAGCTTTATGATACCGTATACCATCGTATATCCTAATGCGATTAGTGCATAGATACTACCAACTGATATACCATTCACTAACTGTTGAATCCATTCCATGAGATCTCACTCCTTTTTCCATTTTAAGTAAGGCTTTTATTCGTTCGTAAAAACGAAAAGCGAATTTATAAAATGGCCATTTAATTAAATTTCTTTAGTGATAAAAAGGGAGGCCAGTTCGCCCCCCTTTGTTTTATCGTTATAAACGCAATATTACGGATTAACTTTAGAGTTGAACTTTTGTTCACCGTCTACATATTCTAGAACTGTTGCGGATTTAACTGGGTTGTGTTTTTCGTCAACTGAGAATGTACCTGTAATTAAACTTAAATCTTTTGTTTCAGCTAAAGCTTTTTGAATTGCTTCGCCATCTGTTGAATCTGCACGTTCGATCGCATCTTTAATGAAGTAAACTGTGTCATAACCAAGGGCATGGAATGCGTTTGGCGATTCATTATTTTTCCCTTCAAATGCTTTTACGAATCCTTGAATTGTTTCATCTGGATCTTGGGATGAATAGTGGTTTGTAATGAATGTGTTGTTTAGAGCTTCGCTACCAGCGAGTTCTACTAGAGTTGGGGAATCCCATCCGTCAGCACCCATAAGTGGTGCTTCGATACCTAACTCACGAGCTTGTTTTACGATTAACCCTACTTCTTCATAATATCCAGGGATAAAGATGAAATCTGGGTTGGCAGATTTTATACGAGTTAAAGTAGAATTAAAGTCTGTATCATCGGCTACATAAGCTTCTTCTGCTACAACAGTTCCACCGTTCGCTTCAATTTGCTCTTTAAATGATGCAGCTAGACCTTTTGCATAGTCAGATGCGTTGTCCGCATAAATTGCCACATTTTTAGCACCTAATTCTTGCGTTGCGAAATTCGCTGCAACGATTCCTTGGAATGGGTCAATAAAGCATGTACGGAATACGAATTCGTTAATCGAACCATCTTCATTTTCTGTTACGTTTGGCGCAGTACCAGATGCAGTAACCGTTGGAATTTTATATTTATTGGCAATTTGAGTTGTTGCAATTACGTTACCAGAAGTTGCGGGAGCGATCATTGCGACCACTTTTTCTTGTGTTGCCAATTTAACTGCAGCGTTCGTCGCTTCAGCGTTATCAGATTTGTTATCTACTTTTACTAGCTCTATTTTCTTTCCATCAATACCACCAGCTTCATTGATTTCCTCTACAGCTAGTTCAGCACCTTGTCCAATTGATGAGCCATAAGAAGCGACTGAACCTGAAAGTTCTAAGTTGGCACCGATTTTAATTACATCACTATTTTCTTCCGATGAATTTCCAGTTGATGAAGTCCCTTGCTCATTAGAGCTACAAGCTGCTAGCGCCCCAACGATTAAAGATGAAGCTAGAAATACCGATGCAAATCTCTTTAACTTTCTCTTTTCTGCCATTTATTTCTCCCCCTAAATTGTTTCATAGTCTATTTTTTTACTAATTATAATATTCAGAATTCTTAACATCAATAGTTAATCAAAATATTCTGAATAATATAGCTGTTTCACTAGTCTTCTTCGATATATTTGACTTTCTGATTGTAAAACATTCTTTTTATTTAGTCTAGTGTGATTTTTTAGTAAATTTTGATTTTTATGATTTTATTTGTATAATAGATATAAATTTATACTTTATTAATATAAAAATAGAATTTCAGTTTATAGACTTGTATTTATTTATATTACGGATAATTAATATTTTCTTATCCATCCTTCCACATAGACCAACTGTAAGTTATTAGTGACTAAACTTCGATAATTTTGTTATCTCTATCTCATGCCCAATCATTCCACCTATGTATTACACCATCTCATGTTTATATAAGATATTCCATTTTAAATGTAAATATGCTCTATATAAAATGAACTCGGTTGTCCGTTTCCCTATTTAGTGGAACTAAAATAAAACCTATCATTTGGAAGCTCCTATCTTCATAGACTATTTGACAACAGTTGGTTTTTCAAAATAGCAATTTCCAACTTCTAAACGCTTAAAAATGTAAAAAAGGAGGGCTTGAAAATAAAAAAGTTTGAATGGAATGTATCGGTTAAAATCATCCCTAAAGTATTACAGTGGTTTTTAAATCTTTGTCTTATCATCCTAACCTTCTTTTTGGCATTTCTTCTAATTAAGAAATTGGTGGATTTTTATAAAATCCTGATGCTAGATGGAGGTAGTGATTACAAGCTCTTCCTCGCTAACATTCTCGTTTTCTTTTTATATTTTGAATTTATTACGATGATTGTAAAATATTTTAAGGAGGACTATCACTTTCCTCTTCGTTATTTCTTATATATAGGTATTACAGCGATGGTAAGACTTGTCATTGTCGATCATGAGCATGCAATAGATACGCTCATTTTTTCATTAATTATTTTAATTTTAATTATTTGTTACTTCATTATTAACATTACCCCTTTAGAACGCCCTTTACGTTCATGGTTTTCAAATAAAAAAGAAGGTAATTAAAACTCCCCGTTTTGTCAGTTCAATTGCCTAACCCGATAATTTTATTCCCATATTTAGTGCATGTGCATACACTAATCAAAAACGGAGGATTTTTAAGTCATGTATTATGGATATCCATATTATTATGTTCAGCATGTTCCAATGAGTCCTGTACCCACATACCCTTACCCATCTCCATACGATCAAGCACAAGTCCAATATGTTCAACTTACTGGACGACCAACAGTTCAACAAATTATGCAAACAATTCGCGCCCAAAATAACAATCTTTTTACACAATTAACACAGGCTGGAGTAGACCGTCAGTTAGTGGAAGCAATGTTTTTCTTTGTCGTTAACTTTACAAGAAATCAAGCAAATCTTAACCAATCTGCTAGTCAAATCTACTCGCTATTCCAAAGGGAAACACCTTGGTTTAATTTACTCATTCGCTCAATGAATTTACCTGTCAACACAATTGACCAAGTATTAACAAGAGTTATTGAAATTACTCTTAATATACTTAGAGGTGCGCAACCTGGACCTGGTCCATCCCCGGGCCCTGGTCAAGGTTGGTCCAATTGGGAGAGCCTTGGTGGGACACTTCAAGGAGCTCCTGCTGTTGCTTCTTGGCAACCGAATCGTTTAGATGTTTTTGGAAGAGGAACTGATAATGCCCTTTACCATATTTGGTGGGATGGCACTCGTTGGAGTAGTTGGGAGAACCTTGGCGGTGTTTTAACTTCTCCTCCTGCTGCTGTTTCTTGGGGACCAAATCGAATTGATGTGTTTGTTCGTGGTACTGATAATGCCCTTTACCACAAATGGTGGGACGGCAGCCGATGGAGTGATTGGGAAAGTCTTGGCGGTACTTTAACAAGTGGTCCTGCTGCTTCATCACGCCGTTCAAATCAACTCGATGTGTTCGTTAGAGGCGCTAACAACCGACTTTATAAAAGAACGTGGAACGGCACTCGATGGGAAGATTGGGAAGATCTTGGCGGCAATTTAGCTTCTGAACCTACTGCTGTTTCCTGGGGACCAAACCGCATCGATGTTTTTGCTCGAGGACAAAATAATCAATTGATCCACAAATGGTGGGACGGTACAAGATGGAGTGATTGGGAAAACCTTGGCGGTACTTTAACAAGCGCTCCTACCGTTTCTTCCCGTAGATCTAATCGATTGGATGTCTTTATCAGAGGTACTGGTAATCGACTTTATAAACGTTCCTGGAACGGATCTCGTTGGGATAGTTGGGAGTCCATCGGTGGGACGTTAACTAGTGCTCCTGCTGCTGTTTCTTGGGGACCAAATCGAACTGATGTCTTTGCTAGGGGACAAAATAACGACCTTATTCACATTTACCAAGGCCAATAAAAAAAAGAGGCTGGGACATAACTAGCTTCAAATAGTGAGAAAGGTGAATTTGAGGAAACTCAAATTCACCTTTCTCTATTTTTGTATGTAAATTCTTTTTTTCTTTAGTTAATGGCCGTGAATTTTCTTAAATTCACAGCCATTAATGCGAGGCCCATTTCGTTTTCTACCTTCGATTTTCCTCGTACAGAAAATCGAGTGAAACGCAAATTAGCCTTCAAGAATCCAAAAACTGGTTCCACATCGATTTTGCGTCTTCGATAAATGGCACTTGTTTTCTCTTCTGAAAGCTTTGCTCTTACGTATTCTTTTTGCTGTTCCCATTTTTCATTCACCTGTAGTTTTCGATTGTTGCCTTCTTTTGCTTTGGTACAGGATAAACGGAATGGGCATCCCGAACAGTTTTCACACTCGTAAATCTTAAGCTTCCGTTGGAAGCCTGTACGGTCATTACGAACAGAATAATATTGAAATTCAAGACGTTTTTTATTTGGACAGGTATATGTATCTGTTTCTTCATCATACGTCCAGTTGTCGGGATTAAATATGTTTTGTTTATACTTTTTCTTTTGTTCTTTCAAATACTTACTATAAGTAATAAGAGCTTCTCGTTTTCTGTTTGAAAGGATATCATGAAAGTTTTGTTCACTACCGTAACCTGCATCTGCGACAATGTGTTTTGGTAATTCAAAATAATGCTGCTCAATCTCATCTAAGAATGGAATTAACGTACGTGTATCTGTTGGATTTGTATATATACTATAAGCAAGCGTATATTGACCTTCCGTTGCGATTTGTACATTATATCCAGCTTTTAATTGTCCGTTTTGCATATAATCATC
>NZ_JBIQFG010000025.1:0-44224 GCF_045369345.1 Ureibacillus sp. 179-F W5.1 NHS
TTGACACCCCGTATCATACCAAGAGGGCTCTTTTTTGTTCAAGTCCTCGAAAATCCTTCTAACAGGAATGCTCCTTTATGCAGCTTTATGTAAATAGATATTAAGTAAAGCATCTAATTCTTGGCTACATGTTACAGTTTCGGGGTGAGTAAAGCCTAAATTGTTTGCTTTTTTATACATATCCTTTCTTTTCATTTCAATAAGTAGTTTTAAAATTTGTCTATAAAATTTACTTCGCATTTAAATAATCCTCCAAGATTTAGTATTATATTAAAATTTAATAGATTTGTAATTTACTTTAGTAATTGTATATTACTTATCTTAAAAATTATGTCGGTTCATGGTTGAAAAAACGGAATTCACAAATATGTCACAATTAATCTTTTAAATAGACACATATTTTCATTTTAATCTTTGTAATAAATTTTTTTTTTGCGTAACGCTAGTAATCCCTAACAACCTCCGTATTTTAAAATAATCAAGACTTGTTTTAAAAAAATTAGTCCAATTAAGGTGAATTTGTCAAAATGCAAATTGTCGAAGTCGACACATACTCGAATAATGACGATTTTTTAAGAATACTTGTTGAAAAGAAAGAAAATAAATGAGTGATTAAATAGTTAGAAAATTTGAAATTTTTAATTGAAAAATATTATATTACAAAACTATTATTGGATCACTTTCAAAGTGAAAAATTTCACATTTTCTAATTTCTCCATGGAGCTTTTGTACTACTAATTTTCAAATTGTATAAAATAGTATACATGTATAAAATAGTTTACAAAAGATATTTTATATAATTACTAACAAATTTACAATATTTTTCTTTTTACAATATGCTGAACTTTATGTTACAAAATGATGTGGATTTGGATATATTTGTAACAAAATATAGGGGAGCTAAAATTTAAATTAGCTGCTTTTGAAAGAGAAATTAACGTAGGTCTTTTAAATTAATTTCCATTTTTTGAGTTTCTGCTATCCGTATAAAGTTACAAGTTATTGGTAAATTATAGTTGGAAAAGATAGTATAAGAGTAAGACATACTTTGGGGGTAAAAAGTGAAATCCTGGTCAAAAGAAATCGTAATTCATGCATCAATAGAAAAAATATGGAAGTTATTCGATGGTAATGTAGAAGAAATGCAAAAAATAATGCCTCAAGTTGTATCCCATGAACCGCTTAAGCTCACTTCCAATAAAGTTGGAAGTGTATATCTTCAAAAATATCGAGAAGGTAAACGAATCCAAGAGTATGAAGTAAAAACGTTAGAGTATGAGAATGAGTGCGATTATAAAAAACTAACGATAGGATTTAATCTTGCACAATGGTTTAATATATCAGCCCAATATGAATTGGAAAAAATAGATGATCAAAAAACGCTTTTTAAATACAAGACGACGAATCAACCTTTGAAATGGTTTTTAAAACCATTAGTAAAGTTTGCATCTGATAAACCTGTTATTCAATTTATGGGAAGGGTAAAAAAAGTAGCAGAAGCTGACTTAAAGGACAGATAAGTTTCTGTTCTTTTTTTGTTCCTTTACGTATATCATCCAAAGGTATAAATGGGTCTTCCAAATAAAATGAAACAAATCCCACTTATTTCTAAAAACATCCATAAATTTATTATTTTCACTAAAATGCTTGTTTTACTCCAATGTTCATTTATATTTTTTTATTTTTTGGACATTATAAAAGTTATAACAAGCGAGGTGTCTTCAAATGATTATTGAACGATCGACTAACTGGAGAGAGGACTTTTTTGAACGCTTTGAACAAGATGGTCCATGGGATAGTTGGACCCTTTATAAAATGAGTTATGAAATTGAGAAAATGAACTTAATACCTGAGTTTTCCGGATTGCAAGCTCCGAAATTTTTAACAAACTTACAATTATTACCTCATCAAGTAGAAGCAGCCCAAACCGTTATCGAAAAGATGAATGGAAAAGCGATTTTAGCAGATGAGGTAGGTCTAGGGAAAACCATAGAAGCCGGTTTGATTATGAAAGAATATATGATTCGTGGTTTAGTGAAGAAAGCCCTTATTTTAGTTCCCGCATCGTTGCAAAACCAATGGGTGACAGAGTTGAATGTACGTTTTTTCATACCAGCTATCTCCTATCGGAAAAATACACCTATTGATCATTATGATGTGGTAGTTATGAGTATGGATACTGCCAAAAAAAGTCCCCATCGAGAAAAAATTTATGAACAAGATTACGATATGATCATTATAGATGAAGCACATAAATTAAAAAATCATAAAACGCAAATCTATGAATTCGTACAAAGTTTAAAGAAAAAGTTTTGCCTGTTATTAACAGCAACACCGATTCAAAATGATGTATTTGAGATCTTTTACTTAGTTTCTTTATTAAAACCTGGTCATTTAGGTAACTATGAGGCATTTCAAAGTTCCTTTTCAGCTACAAAAAATAGTCTAGATGGAGAGAAATATTTAAGAGAGCTTGTGAATCAAGTAATGGTAAGGAACAGAAGACATGATACGGGAGTTGAGTGGACAAGAAGGAAAGTTCAAACGATAACAGTACAGTTCACTGAACAAGAAAAAGAAGTTTACGACATGATTAGTGAATTGAAATCAATATCCTCAATCTTTTCAAGCTCCTTTACAATGGTGACTTTACTGAAGGAAATGTGTAGCAGTAAAGAAGCAACCTTTTTAACGTTAAATAAAATGCTCCAAAAATGTGCTCAATCAGAAGAGAAGGAATATATAGAAGCAATAATGGAGAAGTTAATGAATCTAGAAATTAATGCAAAAGCGGAAAAGGTAATCGAAATTATAGAAAAAGCACAAGATAAAGTCATTATTTTTACTGAATATCGAGCAACACAAGCTTATTTACAATGGTATTTATACACAAAAGGAATTACTAGTGTATTATTTAACGGGAAATTTAGTAAAAGTAAACGGGATTGGATGAAACAATTATTCCGAGAACGTGCTCAAGTGCTTATAGCAACAGAGTCTGGAGGAGAGGGGATTAACCTTCAATTCTGTCATCATGTTATTAACTATGATTTACCGTGGAATCCGATGAAGTTGGAACAAAGAATAGGGCGTGTTCACCGTTTAGGACAAGAAGAAGATGTCCATATTTATAATTTAGCGATTGAACAGACGATTGAGCAGAAAATTTTAGATTTATTAAGTAGTAAAATTGATGTTTTTGAAAAAGTAGTAGGAGATTTAGACGACATTTTAACTCGAAAGGCGTAATTGTTGGATGATTAACTATAAAAAAATAGACCTTGGATGAAAAAGGGGTACTAATTTTATGTATGCTGAGGAAATTCATAATTATTTAAAAAGCTTTTTTAATGAAACAGGTTGCGAAGTTCTATCTGATGAAGGGCATTTATTAATGGTTCAATTAACAGTTGATATTGATAAAAAAATAATGAATCGCCCCTTCTACTGGCAATATATCGAGGCAACAAATAGTACGCCAAATCCAGCCAGACTTACATTAATTACGAATCGAACAAAAATAGATAATCCATTAATGGGTGAAATTATTCATTTCGGTTCTGGAAGATTAAATCAAATATTTAAAGCAACAAAGGACCTTGGTTCATTCGTAAAGATGTATCAACAATTTAGTAATGAGGAAGGGAAACAACAAACGTTAACACCATATTTTTGTGTTAATTATAAAGTTTCCTATTATTGTGATTACACAAAGGAAAAGCTTTATTCTTTAGGAATTAATTTAATAAATGGCGAGATTGAAGACCATTTTCATGAATTTGTTAGTCAATTAGATTTGGAACCTCTACCACCTAAAGATACTTTTTGTTTGCAATATATTATAAAGCCAACAAGAGCTTTGGAACGGTTAGATTTAATGATTCAAAATATTATCCAAAAGGATGATCATTCTTGGGCAGAAGAAGCAAAAAAACGATGGGTTAAAGAACAGGAAGTGTTAGATTACTTTTATGTTGGCGTAAAAGAAAAACCGGAAAGTTATGAAATTGAGAAAAGGGGATTGGAAGACCGGTTTAACCCTCGAATTAAAGTCGAAATCATCAACGGAGGTTTATTTTATATTAAATAATTTTTCCTTATAAAAATAAAAATTTTCTTATGTTGAATAGAAAGAATAGATTATTGGCTACCTTGATAAAAAGTATATGAAAAAGGAGAAAACACAAATGAAAAAAAGCTACATCTATGCTTTTTTATTAATTGCCATTGTTGTAGTCGCAGTAAGCTATATAGTAAATCCTCCAATTGAACAAGCCCCAGTTGAAAATAAACAACAATTAACAGCGAACAATGGGGCTTCTCCTAATGGGGAAACGAACAATTCAAATGAAATGTTGAATGTTAATTCCAATTATGAAGCTTGTGGCAAAGGTACATTACAATCGCCTATTAACATAGAAGTAAATGAAACGATTGACGAAGAGCAGGCAAAAAAATTAGCAGAACAAGTGTCATTAAATTACGATCAAGCGATATTTGCGGTGGAAAATATTGGACATACAATAGAAGCTAACTCAACTACTTTAGATAATTCTCTTTTAATGAACGACAAGGAATTTAAATTAACAGGAATTCATTTCCATTCTCCGAGTGAGCACCAATTAAATGGCCAATACTTCGATATGGAAGCGCAACTTTTCCATGAATCAGAAGAGGGTGAGCTAGCCATTATCGGTTTATTCATTGAAAGTGGAAAAGAAAATGCCGTTTTAGCAGAAATGTGGGATGAAATACCAACTGATGGTGATGCGGCAGCGAAATTGTTAAAAAACCCTGTTGATTTACAACAGCTTTTACCTGAAAATAAAGAAGTATATCAATATGTGGGATCTTTAACAGCTCCTCCATGTACAGAAGGTGTTAACTGGTTAATCTTAGAGGAGCCAATTGAAATGTCGAATGAACAAATTAATCGTTTTAGCTCCATTTTTTTACAGAATAATCGGCCAATACAACAATTAAATGATCGAGATGTATATAAATTTAATTTAAATTAAAAGGAAATGCGATTGAGAAGTTTTTCTCAATCGCATTTGTTCATTTGAATTGATCTTGATTAAATATTTCTACATCGATTAGCCTTGCTCCTACTTTGTGAAGAAGTTCTTCTACTTCTTTAATGGTTTGGTTGTTTGCTCCTTTACCTAAAGTCACAATAATTCTTCTTAAATACCAATTGTCATCATCGATTGAAAATACACCTTTTATAGTAGATTTTTTCTTAATGAGAGTTAAAATTTTAGCTAAAATTCCTTCCGTATCAGGAAGGGCAATTGTTAATGCACAACTGCCTGTTTTATATCCCCAAGCTTCTTCCAACAATTCAAATACTTTCGAATGGGTAATAATGCCTACAAATTGTTGATGTTCATCAACTACAGCTAAATAGGGTAGTCGTTTTATTGAAAAGAACACTTTAAAAAAAGAGCTTTCTTCATAAATGTGTCCATCTACATCTTGAACAAGTTGTGATATCGGGATATCCATATTGGGTTGTTCCAATAAATGTTCCAAAATCGCTACCTTATATGCATTTCCAATAAATTTTTGCCCATGGTCATCAAGAATCGGAATGCAGCGGAAGCCAGATTCTTTCAGTTTTGCTAAAACAGAAGTACAACTTTCTGATTCTGTACACCATACAACATCACTTTTTTTCACATATCTTTGTTTTACGATCAATTTTTTTCTTCCCTTCTCGTTGAGCGATTCCAAATTTTCTTAATAAAAACTGGAAATTTGGGCAAATGATTTTCATCATATTTTAGAATATGACCGCATAATTCGTTATATTCATCGAATAACAGTATAAATTTATGCGGATTGCAAAAAATAAAGATGCACAATAAAAATTGATTGTAGGAGGTTCACATGGGTATTATATATCGAATTTCACTTGTTCTTGTCATTATTGGGGCAATTAACTGGGGATTAATCGGTTTATTTAATTTTGATTTAGTTGCAACACTGTTTGGAGGTCAAGAATC
Organism: Ureibacillus sp. 179-F W5.1 NHS; assembly: GCF_045369345.1. NCBI lineage: Bacteria > Bacillati > Bacillota > Bacilli > Caryophanales > Caryophanaceae > Ureibacillus > Ureibacillus sp. 179-F W5.1 NHS. Next base: position 6,009 of record NZ_JBIQFG010000025.1, read on the forward strand.
AGCATTATCAAGAATTGTGTATAGCCTAGTCGGATTAGCTGGTTTATTATGTATACCACTGTTGTTTAGAGAATTAAAAGATGACGAAGTGGTGCTTGAAGATAATCGTCATTCCAATGCATATACAAATATGAATTACCAAACAGAATTCGGTGATGAACCTGATTTTTCGAAGGAAGAAAGAGAACGGGCATTAAATCTTTACGAAAATGACGGAAAAGGCGACAAAGAAGATAAAAATAAAAATGATCTTGTTTAATAATGAAAAGCGTGTGATGAATTCACACGCTTTTTAATGTTTACTTTGTTAAGTAATCAAATTTCTTTGGAAATGTCACATCGATTTTTTTAAATTCTGCCTTTGCTTCCTCTACACGACTTTTTACTTTTTCTTTTGTTTTTTCGTCTAATTTTTCATAACTTTCATGCATTGGATGTTTAGGCATTTCAACTCCAAGAGCAGCTAATTTTTGATCTGCTTCTTTTTTTGTAATTGTCCCATCTTTCTTTTGCTTAAAGATTTCTTTTACTTTTGTTTTCGTTGTTTCATCTAAATTCTCAAATGCTAGACAATGCTTATGTTTTTCTCGGGGATTTACTCCAAGAGCTTTAAACTGCTGATCGGCCTCTTCTTTTGTAATTTCACCTGATTTTAATTGTTTGAAAATTTCCTTTATCTTTTTTTTCGTTTCATCGTCTAATTTATCAAATTGTTCGTGTTTTTCTTTATGATCCGGTATTTCCAAACCAAGTTCCTTTAAGTCTGTTTTTAAAGAACTTAAAATATTGTCTACTTTTTCTTTTGTTTTAGCATCAAGTTGTTCATATTCATCGTGAAACTTATGATGGTTATTATGAGCGGAAACCGATGCTACAGAGCTAAAGGAAATTCCTACTGCTAGGAAAGTTGTTAAGACATAAATCCAATATTTATTTAATTGTTTCAATGTAGTCCCTCCTATTATTTTTTGATTTTCTCATTTATATTTTGCGTAAAAAGAAATGAATAATGTAACCATTTGTAGATTTTAAATTTGTACTTAAAAGTTACAAAAGGTTGTGGATTATTAAAGAAACGTTAATTTTCCATATATTGAATAACATCACCTAATTTATGGAATAATTGGTATATAATTATTCAAAAAGTAGGTGTTGAAGATGAATTATGTTTTCGTTTTAATTCTTTCTTTTGTTATGATGATTACAATTACCGCTACGAATGTGTATTTAGGTAAAAAAATATCTTACAATTACATACTTTATAATGCATCGATTACCTTTGGCAGTGGCGTAATTTTTTTTCTAGTAAAAATGATCGTAACGATAGATGTTGCTGGGAAAATAGAGCAACTTGCTGACATCGTCATAACGATGTTATTGATTTTAGTTTTCTTTATGTCATTAGTTGAAACGCTTGTGATTGAAGTAATGGAAAATGGAAAAGAGATAAAAGGGAATCTCCAAACATTTACAAATAAAGTAAAAGCAATAGACAGGGGAACGATTAAACAAATCCCTGGAATGTTCCATACGATTAAAAACAAAATGATCACGAAATCGAAATCCCTTTTCCCCGTATTTATTAGTTATATTAAAAAGGTAAAGTTAATTGATCATTTAATAAAAAATAAAGTTATAAATAAAAAGGTGTGAAGGAATGAATAGTGCTGTGTTTTTAGATCGGGATGGCGTTATTAATGAGGTTTTAACTAATCGAGTGAAGTTTGTAAATCAACCAAAGGATTTTTATTTTTTACCGGGTGTTCCAGAAGCCATTAAACAATTAAATCGCTATTTTGATTTTATTTTTGTAGTGACAAATCAAGGGGGAGTAGGACTTGGTTTTATGAAGGAGTCTCAACTTATTCAAATTCACGAACATATGGTGAAGGAATTAGCTAAATTTGGTGCAATCATACATGATGTGGCCTTTTGTCCTCATAAACCGAAAGCAGGATGTGAGTGCCGAAAACCAGGCAGTAAAATGCTAATCGATTTAAGTAGAAAATATCATGTGAATTTAGAGAACAGCTATATGGTAGGAGATACAGATACGGATATACAAGCGGGTAAAAAAGCAGGGACGAAAACGGTCTTCCTTGGTGAAAATGATCCATTAGCCGATGCTGTTTTTCCTGATTTACTTTCAGCATCTCAATGGATTATACAAGACGTACAAGCTCATTTAAAATGAAAAAACCGCTTTGAAATGCTGTAGGAGCAAAAAAGTGGTACTGATAATCATAACAACTTTTATCTTCTTTTCTTCTTATCTACGTTATTGACTAAAGATTGTTTCTTTACTGTTTCTAATTCAAGCTGTACATGATATTTGTTAGGCTCAATTTCGGTTACACTTATTACTTTTCCTTTACGACCTTTCAGTTTAATTTCAGCACCTTCAGTTGGAATATGATTAAGTAATTGACTAATAAAAAGGTTATTTTTTTCATAAAAATGAACAGCAAACATGAGTCCATCTCCTTTTAAGAAATTTACTTCCATTCTATGAAGGGAATCAAAATATAGAAGGACTTATAAAGGAGAAGAGGAAATATTTTTAAGTTTTAATTAAAGAATGGCTAATTCATTTTGATGAATTAGCCATTTATAATGAGACAAAGGTTAATTGGACCTAGTGACGCTTTCCTTAAAATATTTATTTAAAGTCATTAAAGCACTCCCGATTCGTTCATCTTGAGGAATGAGCATTCTTTTAACTCCTTGTTCCTTTAAGGCATTACCTGTCACTTTTCCTATTGGAAGCGCTAAAACGTTTTCTTCCAATGCACTTAAAAGTTCAAAATGAAGATTGCGTTGTTTCGCATATTTAAAAACGTAATGTACTTGTTGAACGCTAGTAAAACTGACAGCATCCAATTGATTTGTTAGAATTTCATTCAATAGTTGTTCCAATATCTCCTTTTGAGGTGGGATATGTTGATATGGAATAATTTCCTGAAAGTTTGCTTGTTGCTCCTTTAACCAATTTATCAATTCAATTGAAGGGGATCCGTATAATTGAACGGCAACGGATTGATTCTTAAGATTATGGGAAGCAAATGCACGAATTAGTCCTGCAATACTTCCATCATCATCTCTAACAATCGGAAATAATCCTCTTTTCTTTAAGGAATTCGCACCTTTATACCCGCGAACGGCAATTTTCATAGTGGAAAGGGCTTGTTGAAGATTTTCTTCATAATCCATCTCCTTTGCAACCTCAAATAATTTATCAATTCCAATACCTGTTGTGAAAATAATCCATTGAAATTTACCGTTAATAATTTCTTTAATTTCACTACCTATAAAACTGGAGTCAAAAAATACAGTTCCTTGCGCTGGTCGGTGAACAGCAGAACCTCCAAGTTGCTTAATAATATTCATTTGTTCGTCTACTTTACGTGTGCCTAATAAGGCAATACATTTATCGTCTAATCCACCCATTGTTTCGCCCTCCTAAACTATTCTTTATTTCATATTAACAGAAAACCGATGATAAAATTCTAAATGTTAAAAAAACTTACATAAATTTTATGAAAACGTTTAAAAATCCGTCGAATTTGACTTCTTACTATAAAAATCAAGCAAAAAGAAAACGTTTTCTATGAAAAATTGGAAAAAAGATGCTTTACAAATACTTCTTATGTGATATTATCTGACATAGATATAGTTTAGAATTTTCTGTTAATTCAAAACGATAAGAGGAGGATTATAAATGGAAAAAAGACGATTAGTCCTTGTTGGAAATGGGATGGCGGGTGTAAAAACAATCGAAGAAATTTTAGCAATTTCAAAAGATCAATTTGAAATAACGATAATTGGTGAAGAACCTCATCCAAATTATAATCGAATTTTATTGTCTAAAGTATTACAAGGTGATACGACGTTAGATGATATCACATTAAATGATTGGGATTGGTATGAGGAGAACAATATTCAATTGTTAACGAATGAAAAGGTAATTTATATTGATAGAGAAGAAAAGATGATTACAACAAATGTGGGAACAACTTTAACCTATGATGAGCTTATATTAGCTACTGGATCAAAACCATTTATTTTACCGATACCTGGAGCGGACTTAGAGGGAGTAACGACTTTCAGAGACATGAAAGATACCGATGAAATGCTTGCAGCCTCAAAAAAATATCGAAAAGCAGCTGTAATTGGAGGGGGACTTTTAGGATTAGAAGCGGCTAGAGGTTTATTAAATTTAGGAATGGATGTAACGGTTGTACACCTTGGAGAAAATTTAATGGATCGACAATTGGATGAAGCTGCAGCTACTTTATTAAAAAAAGAGTTGGAAAAACAAGGGATGCGTTTTTTACTACAAAAAAATACAACAGAAATAGTTGGTCAAAAAAGAGTGGAATTTTTAAAGTTTTCAGATGGAGAAACATTGATGTGCGACCTAGTTGTGATGGCAGTTGGGATTAAACCAAATATCGATTTAGCAAAAAGTGCGGGGCTTAAAACGAACCGTGGCATTATAGTCAATGACTTCTTGGAAACGAGTTTTCCTAACATATATGCTGTTGGAGAATGTGCAGAACATAATGGAATCGCATACGGATTAGTTGCTCCGCTTTTTGAACAAGGGAAAGTATTAGCTAAAAAGATTAGTGGATATGAAACAAATCCTTATAAAGGTTCAGTTGTATCTACCCAATTAAAAGTTTCTGGAGTGGAAGTTTTTTCTGCTGGAGATTTCATCGAAGGCGGAGAAAGAAAAGCTTTAAAGGTGTTTGACGAACAAGATGGTATTTATAAAAAAATGGTATTTGTCGGAAAGAAGTTAGTCGGTGCGGTACTGTTCGGTGATAGTAAAGAAGGAAATCGACTTTTTTCCATGATTAAAAAACAGGCTGATATTTCAGATACAGTAAAGGTAAGTTTATTGCAGCCGATTGGAGGTGATTCGGGCGAAAGTGTTGTTGCGTCAATGGCTTCCGATGAAATCATTTGTGGTTGTAATGGTGTATCTAAAGGAACAATCGTACAAGCGATTCATGAACAGGAGTGTACATCTGTTGATGGAATAAAAGCATGTACGAGTGCTTCAAGATCGTGCGGCGGCTGTAAATCAATGATCTCTGAATTACTTGAAATCACTTTAGGTGATCAATTTGTTGCAACAGTTTCGAAAGAAACTTTGTGTAGTTGTACGGATTTATCCCGTGACGAAGTTTTAGATGCAATTCGTAACAAAAAATTAATGCATACTCGGGAAGTGATGAATGTTTTAGGTTGGTCGACTAGTGAAGGCTGTTCAAAATGCCGTCCAGCTCTAAATTATTATTTAGGCATGATTTATCCACTTGACTATGAAGATGAAAATGAATCCCGTTATGTAAATGAACGCTTACATGCCAATATTCAAAAGGATGGTTCCTTTGGTGTTGTACCCCGTATGTATGGGGGTGTGACAAATTCAGATCAATTACGGAAAATCGCCGATGTGGCTGATAAATATAACGCAAAGTTATTGAAAATTACTGGTGGCCAACGAATTGATATTTTCGGTATCGAAAAAGAAGATTTACCTAAGGTTTGGGAAGAACTTGATATGCCTTCAGGTTATGCATATGGTAAAACTTTACGAACAGTGAAAACATGTGTTGGAGAAACGTTCTGTCGTTTTGGCACACAGGATTCTATGAGTTTAGGAATTGCTTTAGAGAAACGTTTAGAACGAGTAGGCAGTCCCCATAAATTTAAAATGGCCGTATCCGCTTGCCCGAGAAATTGTGCCGAATCAGGTATTAAAGATTTTGGTGTAGTTGGAGTAGAAGGTGGATTTGAAATGTATGTAGGGGGGAATGGAGGTACCCATCTACGAGCAGCTGACCTACTAGGAAAAGTAAAAACAGCGGACGAAGTAATTGAATACGCATCAGCTTACTTCCAATATTATCGCGAAACGGGAATTTATTTAGAACGGACATCTAAATGGTTAGAGCGAATGGGCTTAGACAATATTAAAGCCGTTATTGAAAATCCAAAACAACGAAAAGAATTAAATGAACGATTAGAAGTTGCTTTATCTGTTCAACAAGATCCTTGGAAGAAGATTATTCATAGTGAGAAGTTAAAAAGTGAGTTGTTTGAAAAAGTAAAAGTCTAATTATTCCAAACGGGAGGGAACAGGATGAAACAAGTAGTGGAACGTATAAAGGTATTAAAAATTGATGAAGTAGCAAAGGACTTCGGAAAAACGATTCGTGTAGGAGAAACAGAAATAGCTTTATTTCATTTGAAAAGTGGGGAATTTTATGCGATTGAAAATCGGTGTCCCCACAAAGGCGGTGTATTAGTAGAAGGTTTAATTAGTGGACAGCATGTTTTTTGCCCAATGCACGATTGGAAAATTGACGTTACGACAGGTAAAGTTCAAGAACCGGATCATGGATGTGTCAAAACTTATCAAGTAGAAGTCAAAGGGGACGATGTTTATATTCTTCTTTCTTAATCATTTAAGGAAGTATCCACTATTAAATAAAAAGGAGAATGCCTATGTCATATGTAAAACCGAAGCAAGTGATTGAAAATATGATTGAAGCAGGGACAGACAAAGCAAAACTATCGATTCATAATATGGTCTTACGGGGTATATTATCAGGTGCTTTATTAGGGTTTGGAACAACATTGGCTTTCTCAGCTGAAATGCAAACAAAATTAGGCATTGTAGGTGCGATTCTGTTTCCTGCTGCTTTTGTTATCATTATTTTACTTGGATTGGAATTGGTCACTGGGAATTTTGCTTTAATTCCATTGGCAGTACTCGAGAAAAAAGCAACAATCAAAGAAATGTTTTTGAATTGGTTTTGGGTTATTGTAGGGCATTTAATTGGCGGCTTTATTTATGCGGTATTATTCGTTGTTACTGTAACAAATTTTGGAACGACATCGGAGAATATGATAGCTGAAAAAATTATTCAAGTTGCTGAAGCAAAAACAATTGGCTATCAAGCCATTGGCGCAACAGGCATTATTGTAGTTATAGTCAAAGCAGTTCTTTGTAATTGGATGGTCTCTCTAGGGGCTGTAATGGCAATGACTACTCAGTCTACTATTGGAAAAATTGTTGCAATGTGGCTACCTATTTTAATCTTCTTTGCTCAAGGATTCGAACATGCCGTAGTTAACATGTTTGTCATTCCAGCAGGTATGTTATTGGGTGCTGATGTTGGCTTTGGTGACTGGTGGGTTTGGAACCAAATTCCTGTGTTATTTGGGAATATAATAGGTGGTTTTATTTTTACAGGATTAGTCCTTTATGCAACTTACCATGGATTTTCAAAAAATGGAGTCAGCTTGTACAAAATAAAACAATCAAGTTCCATTAAAGAAGTAGAGGATTTATAAATGGGAACTGTATATATCGTAGGTGCTGGTCCAGGTGATGAAGAGTTGATTACAGTAAAAGGATTAAATTGTATAAAAAAAGCTGATGTTATTCTCTATGACCGATTGATTAATCCAAATTTATTGAAATATGCTAAAAAGGGAGCGGAAATCATTTCCTGTGGTAAGCTACCGAATTGTCATACGATGCAACAAAATACGATTAATCTTGAATTAGTAAAATACGCAAAGCAAGGAAAAATTGTTACTCGTTTAAAAGGTGGCGACCCATTTATATTTGGTCGAGGTGGTGAAGAAGCTGAAGCTTGTATTAATGCAGGAGTTCCTTTTGAAATTGTTCCTGGAATAACATCGAGTATTGCAACCGCTGCTTATGCAGGCATACCAGTAACTCACCGAAACTATAGTTCTTCTTTTGCGCTAATAACTGGCCATCGTAAACAAGGGGAAACAGATAATATGAATTGGTCCGCTTTAGCTTCAAGTATTGATACGTTAGCCATTTATATGGGAATGAGAAATTTAAAGCATATTACCGAACAACTAATTGCCAATGGTAAAAGTAAAGAAACACCCGTTGCCCTTATTCATAAAGGAACTACTGCTTTTCAACGTACATTAGTAGGCACTTTAGATAATATTGAAGAAATGGCAAAGCAGGAGCAAATCACCAACCCTAGCATGATTATTATTGGTGAAGTAGTTCGATTTAGAGAAAAATTAAACTGGTTTGAATCCAGTGTTCAACTTCTGGCTGTAAATGATATTCCTTAATTCTTAAAAAGGATAGCTTATCAATCTCCAATACCTAATTTCGTGAAACTTTTTATTTACGGAAGGAAGTCTCTTTTCCTCCTATCGGATAGTATTTAATAGAATAGAGAATTCTTTTTTAAATTTGAGGCAACTGTTCTAACCTCTATTTATTCTATGCATATACTATTTCCGAGGGTGATGAAAAATGATAAAAATAGGATATGGTGCCGGTCATGGATATCATACACCAGGAAAACGGTCACCAGACGGAGAAAGAGAGTGGTCTTTTAACAATAAAGTTGCCCGTGCTTTTGCGAATGAATTAGCCTTGTATAAAGGGGTTATTACGAAAAGATTTGATGATCCAACTGGAGAAACAGATGTTCCATTAATTGTACGGACAAACGGCGCAAATAGTTGGGGTGCAGATTATTATATTTCATTTCATCACAACGCCCTATCTGGTCGATGGGGGACTCATACAGGTGTAGAAACATATACTTTCACATACCCATCTCCTCAAAGTGTTGCATTAGCAAACGCCATTCATCCAGCAGTTGTTAAAGCTTATGGCTTAACAAATAGAGGAATAAAACGAGCGAACCTACACATTGTTCGTGAAACAGAAATGCCTTCTATTTTAATTGAAGGCGGTTTTATGGATAGTACGATTGATATCGTAAAATTACGTAATGATGAAATTCTAGCGAATGTTGGAAAATCTGTTGCCCAAAGTCTTGCTCGTTTTTTAGGGCTCAGTAAAGTAGCTGAATCTGAACAAGAAACACCGGTTTCAACACCTAGCCGACCTCCAGTAAATTCACTAACTCCAACACCAGTTCCAACACCAAGTGAAAAACCATCCCAGTCATCAACAAAACTTGCGGTAGATGGTTATTGGGGACCAGCAACAACAAGAGCATTGCAACGTCATTATGGTACAACAGTCGATGGTATTATTAGCGGCCAACCGAGAAATCCGTCGACTGTAAATATTCCATCAGCTCGCTTTGGTAGTGGCGGAAGCCAATTAATTCGTGCAATGCAGAAAGATTTAGGAACAACGGTTGATGGATTTATAAGTTATCCCTCACTCATGATTAGAGCATTACAAAGAAGATTCGGTACGACACAAGATGGTTTTATTAGTAAACCATCCCAACTTGTAAAAGCAATGCAAAGAGCGTTAAATAATGGAACATTTTAACTTAAAAAACTGTACTCCCTAGTTGCTAGAAATAATCTAACATTACGGAGTATAGTTTTTTCTTTTTTTAAGCATGTTGAATGAACCTTTAAACCATAATAATAGAAATTCATTTAAAAGGTGTTTAATATGCTGCGTAAAATTTTATTTACAGTTGTTGGTATCTTTGTCATTTTAGGAATATTTGTTTTATCGTTATCCATGTCAAAAACTAAGGATATAGATGATATTGAGATTCAAACGAATAAGAAACCCGTTATTTTTATTACAGTCGATTCTCTTATGACCGAATCGCTTCAAAAAGCAATTGATCAAGGAAAGGCACCAGCACTAGAATTTTTAATTAAAAATGGAACGTTTTATTCAGATTTTGTTAGTTCCTATCCAACGATGTCCGTAACGATTGATAGTACGATTTTAACAGGTACTTACGCTAACGAGCATCGTATTCCCGGTTTAATTTGGTTTAATCAAAAGGAAAATCGAATGATTAGTTATGGAAGTGGTTTAGCTGAAATCTGGAACAATGGTATACGAAATGTCACGAAAGATAGTATTATTCATTTAAATAATGACCATTTAAATAAAGAGGTTTTAACGATTCATGAGGAGTTGGACAATAGAAATTTACAAAGTGCTTCTATTAACGGGCTTCTTTTTCGAGGAAACGAACGTCACCTATTAAATGTTCCGAAGATGGTTACGTGGCTTAATTTATTGCCAAAAAATGTTGAGGTAGTTGGTCCTACAATTTTGTCTTTAGGCGCTTTATCTCAATTGAATCCCCAAAATGATCGTCAAAAGTTTCTTTGGGATCGAATGGGTGTTAATAATGAATTTACGGTTAATGAATTGAACTATTTAATTGAACAACATAAATTACCTTCCTTTACCCTTGCTTATCTTCCTGATGCCGACGCGACTTTACATCGAAACGGTCCAGATGATTTATCGGCTATTGAAAAGGCAGATGAATCCCTTCAAAAACTGTTAAATAACTTCTCTTCATGGGATAAAGCAATTCAAGAAGTTACTTGGATTATAATGGGCGATAGTGCTCAATCTTTAGTGGAAAAGGATAAGAAAAAAGGTTTGATTGATTTAAATAAACTGTTAAATGGCTATAGCTTTTGGGATGGTGATAAACGGAATGGTCAAATTGCTATTGCCATTAATGAACGAATGGCTTACATCTATTTAAATGATGATAAATTATCGATAGATGAAATCGTTGGAAAGTTAAAGAAAGATGAACGGATTGGCTTTATAGCTTGGAAGGAAGCAGATCGTAATTATGTAATAAATCCTAATCAAAATGATTTACTCTCCTTTTATCCGGATGGATCATTTAAAGATAGTTATGGACAAAGTTGGCAGTTGGAAGGGGGTTTAACTGTATTAGATTTAAATTTTGATCATGAAGGAACTATTCAATTTAATGCGTATCCAGATGCTCTAGCTCGACTTCATGGTGCTCTACATTCAAATCCAGGTCGTTTTATTATTGTAGATGCCAAACCGCATTATGAATTTATCGAGGAACATAGTCATGATCATGCAGGAGGGGGAGCTCACGGTTCCCTTCATAAAATTGATTCACTCGTTCCGATGATAATTGTTGGAACAAATTCAAAGCCCGAAAGTCATCGCTTTGTAGAATTAAAAGAATGGTTAGTAGAAATAGTTGAAGAAGCAAATAATTCGTAATTGAAAATTGTAAGGTATATAATCGTAACACAATTATGGTAGAACATAATTGTGTTAAAAAGTAAAAAGTTATGGAGGTAATACACAATGACTAAGGAACCAATTACAGTTCATGCAATAATTAATGGGGAAAAAATTAAAACGGAAAAGACAATTCCGAGGGAAAACCCAACTCATCCAGATGAAATTGTAGGTTATGCTCCAAATAATACAAAAGAAGAAACGATTCAAGCAATCGATGCAGCATATAACGCCTTTAAAAATTGGGCTTGGACTGATGTAGATGATCGAATAGAACGAATGAAACGTGCTATTCAAAAATTAAAGGATTCGACAGATGAAATAGCCGAATTATTATCCCGTGAACATGGTAAAGCTCTTTATGATGCAAAAGGAGAAATTGCTATATCCATCATGTGGATGGAATTTGCTTGTGACCATGTGAAAAAGGTAGTAACGCCAGAAGTTAAGGAACATGAAAATGGTAGAACGATTATTACCTTTGATCCAATCGGTGTTGTATCTGCCATTACACCATGGAACTATCCAATTTCCTTATCAACGATTAAAATTGCACCAGCACTTTTAACAGGGAATACAATGGTTTTAAAACCAAGTCCTTTTGCTCCGTTAGCAGTTAGTCGTGTAACAGAAATAATTGCCAATGAATTCCCACCAGGTGTGTTAAATTTAGTTAACGGGGATGCGGAAGTAGGAATTGAGTTAACATCAAATCCGAAAGTAGCGAAAATCGCCTTTACAGGTGGGACAAACACTGCTAAGCACATAATGAAATCCGCTTCAGAAACAATCAAAAAAATGACATTAGAACTCGGTGGAAATGATGCTGCGATCGTGTTGGACGACTTTGATGTTAACGACGAACGTGCATTACGTCGAATGGTTATTTCGAATTTCTTAACTGCAGGACAAATTTGTATGATTGCAAAAAGAGTCTATGTGCACCGCTCCATTTATGATGCTTTTGTTGAAAAATATATTGAGGCGGCAAATAAATGGATTCGAGTAGGAGATCCTTTCCATCCAGACGTTACAGTAGGTCCGGTTAATAATAAAAATCAAGTGAAATACGTAAAAAGTTTAATTGAAGATGCAAAAAATAAAGGGGCTAAAATAATTCCGTTAGGGGAAGTATTAAATCCTGAATTAATGGATAATGGTTATTTCCTACAACCGACCCTTGTATTAGGTGCAGATTACCATGATCCGATTGTTGTAGAAGAACAATTTGGCCCAACTGTACCAATTCTTCCTTTCGATGATGAAGAACAAGTTATCGAGTTACACAATGAAAGTATTTATGGTTTAACAAGTTCGGTTTGGGGTGAGGAAGAACATGCTATTAAAGTAGCACGTCGCATTGAAGCTGGTACAACAATGATTAATACAGCTGCTGTTCAAGGGTTAGATGTTCGGTTCCCATTCGGAGGCGTAAAACAATCCGGAGTAGGAAGGGAATATGGGGAAGAAGGATTAAAATCTTATACTGAAACCCATGTCATTAATATTCCAAAAAATTTAGAATTACCATATATTCCTGAATAAAATAAAAACAGTTGGAGACCTGTTCTCCAACTGTTTTTTGTTAATAAACTTAATGCTGTAGCTTCTTGGGGGAATTGTTAATTCGATCTCTGCTTGTAAAATTCTTAAATTATGCATGTACTTTTTCAAGAGTTGCAAAATAAGGCTCCATTCCAGCGCGGAAGTAAGCGAGTAAATATCCTTCTTTCACTACAATTTGTCCATTTTTGAAAGCTTCATAATCTAGTGCAAAAGGAATCAATAAAGAATGTTTAAAGAATGCCTTTTCACTAAGGTCAAATTGGGTAAATTCTTCACCGGCAAGGGTTGGATTTTCCTTTAATATATTGTATATTTCTTTTTGTTCTTCCCGTGAAACCCGTTCATCCCACCATAATTTTCGCGGTTGGAATTGTTGTTTTGATAAATAATCAAGCTGCATTAAACTGCGAACGATATCAAGATTTACATTAGGTTGAGTAGCTAAAAACGCTTCTAACCTTTTAAACAAATCTTCGAGCTGGTGCCCAATTCGGGACCACCCTTTTTCTTCCCAATAAGTACCGAAGTTTTGGAAGAAATCAAAGGGAGTTTCAAAACTTTCCGTTACGAGGTATTCAATTGTATTATCCATTCGATGATCATTCCAATATTTCTCAAGTACATCTTCTGCCTGTTTAATTCGAACAATATCATCAAAAGTTAACACGTTATTAGAGAAAATTTCATAAGGTGCCACATCGACATACGTATAACCATATTTTTGTGCCTCTACACGCAGACCTGTCCCACGTAAAAGTTTTAAAAATCCAAGCTGTAACTCTTCAGGTCGCATCGCAAATACATCGTTAAAGGTTTGTCGGAAGCTATTATAGTCTTCTTCTGGGAGACCGGCGATTAAATCTAAATGTTGATCGATTTTGCCACCTTCTTTAACCATGGTTACTGTACGTTTCAGTTTTTCAAAGTTTTGACGACGTTTAACAAGTTCATTAGTTAAATCGTTTGTTGATTGAACACCAATTTCAAAGCGGAATAAACCTCTTGGTGCATTGTCATTTAAAAATTGAATTACTTCTGGACGCATAATGTCTGCTGTTATTTCAAATTGGAAAACGACACCAGGCACATGTTCATCGATTAAAAATTGGAACATTTCCATTGCATAACTACGACTAATGTTAAAGGTACGATCGACAAATTTAATCGTTTTTGCACCATGGGCCATTAAGTACCTTATATCCTCTTTAATTTTTTCCCGATTAAAGTAACGGACGCCTACTTCAATAGAAGATAAACAAAATTGACAAGAGAACGGACAGCCACGACTTGTTTCGATATATTGAATTCGCTTACCAAGATGGGGAAGATCTTCTTCGAAACGGAATGGACTAGGAAGTTCACGTAGATCAACTTTTTTCGGTTGGGCATGGATTTTCATTTTGCCCTCTTGTAAATAACAAATTCCCGGTACATCTTCGATGGCGATTTCACCATTGAAATATTTTAATAATTGTTTAAAAGATACTTCACCTTCACCCAATACGATAAAGTCTACTTCTGGTAGTCGACGTATCCAATCATGGACATCATAGGAAACTTCAGGCCCACCTAAAACAATTTTTGTTTGTGGCGATACGGTTTTAAGCATTCGAATGACGCGAATTGTTTCTTCGATATTCCAAATATAACAGCTAAATCCAACAACATCCGGCTTGTATTGATAAAGATCGGACACGATGTTAAATGCAGGGTCTTTTATCGTATATTCAACAATTGTCGGATCAAATTCTGGTCTAGCTGATCCTTTCAAATATCGTAACGCCAAGTTGGTATGGATATATTTGGCGTTTAAAGTTGTTAATACTATATTCATCAATGAATACTCCTTTATATATACAGTTACTATATCTAACTATATGATTTTAGCAGTAATAATGGATTTATGCTACAAAGGTATTATAGAAATCAATAGAATAGGCTACACTTTGATTTGAGTCTAGAAATAATTACCAATCTTAAAGCGGTAATTCATTTCTACATTTTTACCATCTTATTTTAAATTGTTTACACACCTTTTGTTCCTATTATTTCCAACTTATGAAGGTTTTAAATCTTTAATTAACTATTTTTATATAATCGTCGCAGATTTAATCGTAAATGTACGATAGAATATGGTACTGTTGAAATAAATAAAATTTGTAAGTTATTTAAAGGTACACTTGGATTATAGTGAAATTAAGAAGTATGAAAAGACCTTAAACAATAGTCTAGTTGATTACAAAAGGAATCTATTAAAGGAGGAAATACAACGATGGATTTTGAAACCGTTATGATGGAACTAGAATCCCTAGGTAAAGAACGAACGAAGAAAATGTACATATCTAACGGTGCCCGTGAGCCTCTTTTTGGCGTCGCAACCGGTGCTATGAAACCTATTGCAAAGAAAATAAAAATAAATCAACCTTTAGCAGAACAACTATATGCAACGGGAAACTATGATGCAATGTATTTTGCCGGTATTATTGCAGACCCAAATGGTATGACGGAATTGGATTATGATCGTTGGATGGACGATGCCTATTTTTATATGTTGTCCGATTATGTAGTGGCAGTTACTTTATCAGAATCAGCCATTGCTCAAGACGTTGCTGATAAATGGATTGCCAGTGGTGATGAGTTGAGAATGTCGGCAGGTTGGAGCTGTTACTGTTGGCTTTTAGGAAGTCTTAAAGACAATGAATTTTCCGAAAGTAAAATTTCTCGTATGCTTGATTTGGTAAAAAATACTATCCATCATTCACCAGAAAGAACGAAATCGGCAATGAATAATTTTTTATACACTGTAGGAACTTCCTATTTACCATTACATGAAAAAGCTCTTTTAATTGCTGAGGAAGTAGGAATTGTAGAAGTAAAAAGGGATAGCAAAAAATCTAGTTACTTAAATGCTTATGAAAATATTCAAAAACAAAAAGAAAAGGATAGACTTGGATTCAAACGGAAGTATGTTAGATGTTGATATTTTAATAAAGGACGCATTTCTAAAATAGAAATAGCGTTCTTTTTTATTTCCAGTCTTTATAAAGCCATCTTCATTTTCATGTGAAATGTAAATATGAGAATTGAAATTAGTAATAAACCTTAGATGTACTCTAGTTCGAATAAAAGAGGACATTTGAGTTACTTTGTAGAATAAGATGACATTGTATAGATATGTATGATACTAATTTAAAGGTAAGGGAGTGTTGGATATAGTTCATGCAAAAGATATTTTAACGGATCAATTATTAGCAAATGCAAATGACCCCAGTTGGTATGAACCTTTTTCAGTTGCTGTAGAAAATTTGTCTGAGGAGCAAGCCTTTTGGAAGCCAAACGAAGATAGTAATAGTATTGCTGAAAACGTGCAACATTTACTTTATTGGAATCAAACATGGCAAACAAGGTACGAAGCATCGCATGTTGATGCTGTTCCTTCAATAGGAAATAATGATAATAGTTTTATAATTCCTGAAAATTTTATTTTTAACGATTTAAAAAAAACAACTATTAGAAGTGCTTATACGGTGGGAAAAGTTATTAACTGATGAAAAGATTGAATCTGATGTAAAAGGTTTCCCAGAAGTTGTAAAGTGGTGGCAAGTGCTTGGGAATGTTTCAACTCATAATGCCTATCACATCGGTCAAATTATATATATTCGAAAGATGCTTAAAAACTGGAAATAGAGGAAATATAAGAGTGAAAAATTCTTTAAAGTTATTAATCGGGCGCTATTCTTTTATAAGAAGCGCCTTTTTCAATTTATTTCAGAATGACAGGAGCAATAAATTTTAATATGTGAGGATCATTGTGTTAAATTATATAAGGGCTATTGAGGTGTAACAGAGTGCGTGGGCAAGAGTTGAAAATCAGGAGATTTTTTTGATTATAAAAACCGATGAACTAATTATTTTCTTTGTTATGGTAAAAATAATATTTATGGTTGAGTTAAATTACGACAATTTATTTTTTTATGAAGTACTTGTAAAACTTGTTATTTTTTGTATACTTTTTTATTCCATACAAGTATAATCAACTCGGAGTATGGAAGAAAAGCACTACAATTATGCTTTATTTGACAGAAAACATCTACACTTTAGTTATTATGGGATGTATTAGCTATTTAGTAAAGATGGCGGAACTTTATGAAACACATAAGAAATAAAGGATTTGAAAGGTGTTTTACATATGATACAAGTAAAAAAAGAAAATATATAGGCTTTAACCCTACACCAATAGCATTACTTTTAAGAACATGATTTTCATAACAATTAAAGGGGGTAAAAATGATGAACATAGACATGTCCGCAAACAATGGTTCGACCATTGCAAAAAATAATATTAGAACAGTACCTATTATCGTTTCGTTCCTAATCGCGGGCTTTATTGGACTTTTCAGTGAAACGGCATTGAATATGGCATTAAATAGTCTTATTACTGATTTTGGAATTAATGAAACTACTGTCCAGTGGTTAACAACTGGTTATTTATTAACGTTGGGGATATTAGTTCCCGTTTCAGGTCTAATTTTACAATGGTTTTCGACTAGACAATTATTTATCACTTCTCTTATTTTTTCGATTATTGGTACTTTTATTGCTGCTCTTGCACCAAGCTTTACGGTTTTAATGATCGCTCGTGTCATTCAGGCAGTAGGGACAGCACTATTATTACCTCTTATGTTTAATACCATCCTTGTCCTAATTCCACCGCAAAATCGTGGTAAAATTATGGGTTTAATGGGATTGGTGATTAGCTTTGCACCAGCTGTGGGGCCAACAATTTCAGGCTTAATTTTAAAATGGTTAACTTGGCATTGGATTTTCTGGATTTCATTACCGTTATTAATTGTAGCAATTGTATTTGGAAGTTTCTTTATGCAAAATGTTACAACACCAACTAAACCAAAAATTGATATTTTATCTATCCTATTATCCACAATTGCTTTTGGAGGAATTGTTTATGGATTTAGTAGTGCAGGAGAAGGTGGAGGTTGGGGCAGTTTAGAAGTAATCATTGCCTTAGTATCAGGTGTCCTAGGTTTATTATTATTTGCTATTCGTCAGTTAACAATGAAGCAGCCAATTATGAATTTAAGTGTATTTAAATATCCTATGTTTGTAATTGGTTTAATTCTTATAGTTATCGTTATGATGGTGATGCTTTCTTCTATGATCCTATTACCACTGTATTTACAGACTGTACTTGCACTTAGCACATTTACAGCAGGATTACTTTTACTGCCAGGTGGATTAATGAATGGATTGCTATCCCCATTAATGGGTGGACTTTTTGATCGATTTGGACCTAAGTGGCTAGTAATTCCCGGTTTCGTATTAGTAATGGCAACATTATTTGGTTTTTCTACAATTGACCTAGATACTTCCAAAGGTTTCATTATAGGTTTACTGATTGTTTTAATGATTGGTGTATCAATGATTATGATGCCAGCGCAAACGAATGGATTAAATCAATTGCCACCAGAGTTATATCCACATGGAACAGCTGTTATGAATACTTTGCAACAAGTAGCTGGAGCAATCGGTACAGCAATTGCAATTTCATTATTATCGTCAGGAACTAATGATTATTTAAGTAATCCTGTAGATGCAACGAATCCACTAAATCCTTTATTAGCATTTACAGAAGGTTTACACAGATCATTTACTTTTGCTATTATTGTGGTTGTAATTGGTTTAGTTATTTCTTTCTTTATTAAACGAGTGAAAGTAGAGCATAGTTAATTAATTAATGGTCAGCCATGAAAAAAATGCTCCTTTGTTTAGCAATAATAATGTTTGATATGAGTTCAGTTTTATATTAACTCATGTCTTTTAATATAAAAGCCGGATTATATATCCCGGCTTTTTCCTTTCCAAAAGAAATCTAGTACTATTCTTTCTTTAGATTATATCATTTTAAATTAATGATCCCATGTCAACTCACCTAATGTTAATAGGGATTCTATTAATAACAATAGATAGGAAGCTGTATGAAAGTCTTTTAAATTTTTACCTGTTAATTCTTCTATTTTTCTAATTCGATATTGGATTCCACCCATTGATAAGGATAAGTCTTTCATCGTTTTTTCAAGATGTCTTCCATTCACTAAATAAATATAAAGGGAATAAAGTAAATCTTTATTTTTATTATCTTCGCATATTAATTTCCCTAATTCATTTTGTGCAGTCTGTCGAATGCTTTCTATATTCGAATTGGATAGAAAATTACCAAGTAAACCAAGTTCCTCAAATTGAATAATATTTTGCGAACGGGGTAACAAAGCTGCTCGCTTTGATTGATGTAAATGATCGATAAAGTTTGTTAAATTTGAAAATTGCTTACTTATACCTATTTTATATGGTACGTCGGGATTGTGGAAATAATTACCCGTGATCTATTGGCAATTGGAACCCATGTCACATCTTTATACGAAGATGCGATAGATGCTTATGGTAAGCATTTATTTGATTATCCTTCGCCAGTATTAGGGTAAGAATAACGAAAATAAAAAGTGAATCGTATTTTTAAGAAGGGTATCATACTTTTTCGATAGTAAGAATATTAAATATAAGATAGTAAAACTTTTTATTTAAAAGAAGGTCTTCATTTGTAATTAAACAAAGGTTTAACTAAAAGAGTGTTTCATGATAAGGAAGTTGTAAACATCTCATTGTTTAGGGATATTTACAACTTCTTCTCATTGAACAAAAAGGATGTGTACCATGCCTGGTCACTATAAGTTTACTTTATATTTATTAATGTTTTGTATGTTTATTACGATGGGCGGATTAGGAATCATTGTCCCTGTAATGCCGGCATATTTAGAAATGTTTGATGCAGGGGGAAGGATATATGGTTTATTAATTGCCACCTTTTCTTTCGCACAGTTTGTTTTATCTCCTTTCATAGGTGAACTATCAGATAAATATGGTCGGAAAAATTTTATTATTATAGGTTTGATATTTTTCGGTAGTGCCCTCATATTGTTTGGACTTGCAAATTCTTTATGGTTACTTTTTGTTTCACGATTAATTTCAGGCATTGGCGCTGCGTTTGTGATGCCAACAATATTGGCCTATGTTGGTGATGTTACGCCGTTGGGAGAACGGGGAAAAGGTATGAGTTTAATCGGCGCAGCAATTAGTTTAGGGTTTACAGTAGGGCCTAGCATAGGGGGCGGTTTATCAGGAATTACTTTAGAATTCCCATTTTATTTTGCTGGTTCAATCGCATTAGTTGCGGCAGTTGTTTCTTATTTTGTTTTACCGAATGTTGAACAAAAATTGAATGTGCCAGCAGGTAGACCGAACCAAAATACTTTTCATCAACTAATCTCTTCTTTTAAAGTTCCATATTTTGTTTTTTTAATCGTTGTATTTACATTCAGTTTTGGGATTGCCAATTATCAAGCTACTATGTCACTATATTTAGATGATAAATTTCAATATACACCCTTTTTAATTTCAGTCATTTTTACTGTTGGTGGATTTGCAGGTGTAATACTTCAATTGTTTTGGATGGATAAATTATTCCTTCGCTTTGGCGAAATGAAAATTATTTTATTTCATTTAGTGGTAGCCTCGATTACCCTTGTACTATTAATTTATGTAAATGGATTTTTCATAATATTAACTGTTGCCTCTTTAAACATGATTGCTGCTACTTTCATTCGTCCGGCAGTTAATACAGCAATTAGTAAAATGGCGGGGGATGAACAAGGATTTGCTGCTGGAATGAATAATGCATATATGAGTTTAGGGAACATGGTCGGTCCGATATGCGCGGGAATGTTATATGATTGGAAAATCGATTCACCCTATTTATTTGGAGCCTTTGTATTATTCAGTTGTTTCATTCTGACTTATTTTTGGTCGATGAAAAAATCTGCCCAACAAAAATTACAATCATCGAATCCATAATGGAGATAATAGGAATAAACTGATTTCTGTATGAAAGGGATCAGTTTTTATGTGGAATTTATTTAATTAGGAAAACAATAAATTTGTAGTTTTTTTCATATGATTGTATTTTTATTAGAAAGCTACACACTATTGGGTTATATAATCAAATTAAAATCTTTTCTCTAAAAATAATATCCTTCGAGAAAGGAGTCTATAGATGGGGATTGAAATAAAAGAGATTTTATCAAAGAAAATATTGACGGAAGCAAAAGGTTATCTAGATGTTGGATTTACCCATTCTCTTAATCCGTACAGTGGTTGCGCCTTTTCATGTAAATACTGTTATGTAAGGGAAATGCCCATTCAAAAATTCAACGAAATTCCATGGGGTGAATGGTTAAATATTAAATTAAATGCAGCGGAAAATTATCGTAAGGAAGTCATCAAAATTCGGAAGAAACAAGATCCTTTGAATATTTTTATGTCATCAGCAACAGATCCGTATCAGCCGATAGAACGCAAGGCACACATAACAAGAAGCATTTTAGAAGCAATGATTGAATTTCCACCCGATTTTCTTCAAATTCAAACTCGTAGCCCTTTAGTTACAAGGGATATGGACTTGTTACTAAAATTAAAAGAAAAATGTAAAGTTGTCGTATCTATGACAATTGAAACAGACCGAGATGACATTCGGAAATTATTTGCGCCATTTTCTCCTAGTATAAATTTACGTTTACGTGCTTTAGAAGAACTGCGTAAAGAGGGTATATCCACACAAGCTTCCATTTCACCTGTATTACCATTTACACCTGACTTCCCAAAGGTTCTAGAAATAAGAGCGGATACTATTTGGATTGACACATTAAATATTGGGGATGGGGCGATGGGAAAACGTTCAGAAAGATTAGGGATGCCACAACTATTTGAAGAGCATGGTCTATCCAAGTGGTATCGAAAAGACATACACGAAATGGTTGCAAAATATTTTAAAAAATTCCTTCCAAAAGACATTATTCGAGTATCAAAAAATGATGCCTTCCCACGATGAAAAGCTTGTTTGTTCAAGCTTTTTTATTTTTCACTATAATTTAATGAAGGAGAAATCTTTTTGAATCTCTCTCTTTATATGTACCAATTGTTTATAGATTATAAATAGCAATCAATTGATAGAATATTTATATTCTTATAGAATTAACAATAAATGATTAAAAGAGGATGCGTTATATGAGGAGAGTATCAATCCAAACAAAGATTTTAGGATTAACATTATCATTAAGTTTTTTAATTATTCTCCTATTAACTTCTTATTTTACCTATATGCACGGTAAACAAATAGCAGAAGATCGAGGTCGCTTAGCATTAGAACTATCCAAATCCGTTTCAATGATGCCAACAATTATCGAGGCGTTTGGAAGTGAAAATCCATCGGAAATGATTCAACCCGTAGTAGAAAAAATTCGTCAAAAAACTGGAGCAGAGTTTATTGTAGTCGGTAATAAGGAAGGGATTCGTTACTCCCACCCACAAGAATCAGAAATTGGGAAGAAAATGGTAGGTGGGGACAGTAAACGGGCAATTGAAAAGGGTGAATATTATATTTCGGAAGCTCGTGGTTCCCTTGGTCTTTCAATGCGAGGTAAATCGCCTATTTTTAATCAAAATGGTGACATCATCGGAGTCGTATCAGTTGGATTTTTAGTAGAAGATATAGAAAAACAAATATTTAAAAATATATCAAAAGAATTGGTCATTTCGTTATCCGCTCTAATTGCATCTATTATAGGAAGTTTTTTACTTGCGAAAAGTATTCGAAAAGATACTTTAGGATTAGAGCCTTACGAAATTGTTAATTTATATAAAGTGAAAAACGCTGTATTACATTCCGTACAAGAAGGAATTTTGTCAATTGACAAAAATGGAATCATTACTTCCATGAATCAGCGAGCTAAAAGTTTACTTGGTATAAAAGGTTCTGTCCGTCACTTAAAAGTCGATGGTTTATTTCCATCAAATTATTTATATGATGTGTTAAATTCAGGAGAGCCCCAATTCGATAAAGAGTTAACATGGAAAAATAAAACGATAATCGTCAGTTGTACACCGATAAAAGATGAAAAAAGTGTGAATGGTGTCGTTGCTGTATTTCGTGAAAAAACAGAAATCGAGCAAATGATAAATACACTTTCTGAAATGAAAACCTACTCGGAAGAGTTAAGGGCGCAAACCCATGAATTTACGAATAAATTATATGTGCTATCAGGGCTTTTACAATTAGGTGAGTATGATGAAGCAATCGAAATGATTCAAGGGGAAACAACGGAGTTAGAGTTTCAGAACCAAATCGTGTTTGAACAAATTAGGGATACGAAAGTTCAAGTCATTTTATTAGGGAAAATAGGGAAGGCATCGGAGAAAAAAATACTATTTGAAATAGCTCCAGAAACTTATATCGACAAACTTCCTGATCATATTAGACTTTCTCAGTTGACCCTTATACTTGGAAATATAATAGATAATGCATTTGAAGCTGTTTCTGATGTAGAAAAACCAGTTATTAAATTTTTCGCGACAGATATTGGTGAGGATATTATTTTTGAAATAAGTGACAATGGAAAAGGAATAGCAGATGAAGATATGCCATCCCTTTTCGAAAGGGGCTTTAGTTCAAAAGAAGGGGAAGACCTAAGGGGATATGGATTGTCAAACGCTGACAAATCGGTAAAAGAACTAGGCGGTATTATTGAAGTCCAAAATGGCAAAGAGAACACGGTATTTACAGTGTATCTTCCGAAACAGCTGCAAGGAGGGGAAAAACAGTGAAATTAAAAGCAGTTATCGCAGAAGATGACTTTCGTGTAGCAGCTATTCATGAAAAGTTTTTAGGAAATTTTGAAGGAATTGAAGTTGTAGGGAAAGCACTTAATGGAAAAGAGACAATTGAAATATTAAAAAAAGAGAAGCCAGATTTACTTTTACTTGATGTATATATGCCCGACCAACTGGGAACGGATTTGCTACCTAACATTCGTAAACAATTTTCGAATTTAGATATTATTATGATTACAGCAGCAACCGATAAAGAGCTATTTACAAAGGCACTGCATTACGGAGTAGAATATTTTTTAATTAAACCGGTTAAGATGGAACGGTTTAATGAAACAATTGAAGAGTATTTGAATAAACATCAGCTTTTGCAATCAAAACAGGAAATAGATCAAGATTTTGTTGATCTCATATTGAAAAAATCTGCTCCCTCTACTACGACAAAGGAAACTGCATTACCGAAAGGGATTGATGAAATTACCCTCGTAAAAGTGAGAAATGTTCTGGAGAATAGTAAAACGAGTTTATCGGCTGAGCAAGTAAGCGAACAAATTGGCGCTTCTCGAATTACTGCAAGACGTTATTTAGAATATTTAATCACTGTAAAGGAATGTAAAGCAGAAGTCGTCTATGGTGTAGTTGGAAGACCTGAACGAAGATATTGTAAAATTTAAAGATATTGTATTTTCTTCAATGGTGAAAGGGAGGATGAAAATGTTAGAAAATGGAGATTTACTTATTTGGGAACCACTTCAAGTGAATCCCTTTGATCGATTTCATGCACCAATGAATCTAGTATCTATGCATTTTGAAGGTGATTTTGTACTGAAATTTAATACGTTTAACAGTTCAATGGAGTATGTATTTACTTACAAACAAAGTCAATCCAATTATTACGCTATTCGTCATTTTCGTATTCTCGAAGAGTTTATAAGGCATGATGTTGAAATATTAATTGATCAATTTCGTTTAAAAAGGGAATCGCTAGGTCTACCTAAATTAACATATGACTCTACTTTTTTTAAAATAGAAAATTCTAGCTTTTTATCTTGGTATCGAAGCATAGATCCATCCTTCCCATTACAAGAAGATTGCTGTGTGGAACATCATTTATATATTACAACGGATTATTTTATTGATGTATTAAGTGAACAGCAACCTAATATTACGATATCTACTAAAAATGAAAGCGGTAATATATTAGAATAATATTCCCTTTTACATATTTGTGGGCACTTTTAATGGTGCCCACTTTTTATATTGTAATAAAGTTTCTGTATTTTCATGTTCGGACATAATATTCCGTTATTCCGTGAACACAATGAACAAAAGTTTCGTAATGTTCTTAAAAAACATTATTTTGCAATCGCTTACAAACTAACTTTTCTCCTCTACAATTTATTTAAAGGGAAAATAGTAGATTGTTATTTTACTTCATAAGGGGGAGAAGAAAAAATATGCTAGCTATATTAGGATTTTTAATGATTATTGTATTTATGGTTCTAATTATGACCGGACGACTTTCAGCAATGATTGCATTGATTATGATCCCAATCGTCTTTGCGTTAATTGGTGGGTTCGGTAGTGAAATGGGACCGATGATGTTAGACGGAATTAAAAGTGTAGCACCAACAGGGATCATGATTTTATTTGCCATTCTTTATTTTGGTACATTAATTGATGCCGGGGTTTTTGACCCGATCATTAATACGATTCTTAAAATTGTAAAAGGTGATCCTGTTAAAATTGCCATCGGTACAGCGATATTAGCCTTACTTATTTCATTAGATGGCGATGGCACTACTACATATATGATTACTATTTCAGCAATGCTTCCATTATATAAGAGAATTGGAATGAGACCGATACTATTAGCGGGTATTGCAGTTTCTGCTTCTGGGGTTATGAATTTATTACCTTGGGGTGGACCAACAGCACGTGTTATGTCCGCTTTAAATTTAGAAATGTCTGAAGTATTTACACCAGTTATTCCTGCAATGGTCGGCGGGGCTCTTTTTGTCCTGTTTATGGCGTTTATTTTAGGTCGAAAGGAAAGAAAGAGAATTGGAGTGATTGAATTTGATTACCAAACAATCGCTCAATTAACGGCTACTGTAGATGAGAACAATTTAAAACGTCCAAAATTGATAATTTTTAATTATGCATTAACGATTGCTTTATTAGTTGCACTAATTATGGAGTTGTTACCACCAGTTGCATTGTTCATGCTTGGATTTGCAATTGCAATAACAGTTAACTATCCAAAAATGAAGGATCAAAAAGAACGTATAGCAAATTATGCGGATAATGCATTGTCTGTCGTATCGATGGTTTTTGCAGCAGGTATTTTTACAGGTATTCTTTCAGGTACAACAATGGTGGATGCCATGGCTAATTCGGTTATCCAATACATACCAGAATCTATGGGGTCCCATTTTACTATCATCACAGCTATCCTTAGTGCTCCTTTTACTTTCTTTATGTCAAACGATGCTTTTTACTACGGTGTCCTACCGCTACTTGCTAAAGCAGGAGCTGTATATGGCATTGATCCGGCATTAATTGGTAGAGCTTCACTATTAGGTTTACCAGTACATTTATTAAGTCCATTAGTTCCGTCTACTTATTTATTAGTAGGGATGGTTGGAGAAGATTTCGGGAAATTCCAACGCATCTTCTTAAAATGGGCTTTCGGATCGACAATTGTTATGGTGATCGTTTGTCTTGTATTAGGTATCATTCCTTTTTAAAGTAAATTTTTTAAATAAAGTTCGTAAGATAACGGTAGTGAATACTATCGTTATCTTTTTATTTTTATAGATTATCAATTGAATTTAATTACGAACACAACTTCTTGACTCAAAAACAATATAACACTACAATGTGTAATGTGAGGTGGTAAATCGTGTTGATTCGAAAATTTAAAATGAAGGAAAGTGGCTTAAACCGCTTTTTTGGACCGCTTGAAGCAAAAATTATGGACATATTATGGAATGTAGAAAAAGAAATGACCATTAAAGATGTTCAATTTGAGTTGGAAAAAGAGAAGTCTACTAATTTTAATACGGTAATGACCGTCATGAATCGTCTAGTTGAAAAGGGGATTCTTCGAAAAAAAACGGTAGGTCGTTCTTCTGTTTATGCCCCTGTTCAAACGAGAGCATCTTTTTTGAATGAACAATCGAAGGAAATGACTCATGAATTAATGGATGAATTCGGGACTGTTGTTGTCAGTCATATGTTAGATGCGCTTGAAGATGTTGATGAAGACCTTGTATCAAAACTTGAACAAAAAATTAAAGAATTAAAAAAGGAAAAATAACTATGTCAAAACGTCGCGCAACCATTACATATATAGTTCCATTAGCCATATCAAGTATTATTTTTGTTCAAATGGGATTATACATCCTTTCGATAATGGGTATTTGGAATTCAAAGTACAATTTAGTCGTTGCTTGTCATAGCCTTTTAAAAGCCATTGGTCTTTCGTCACTTCGATATGCATTAGATTTACTCGTTTTTTATACGGTACTTTATTTAATGTGGAAAATCGGCTCCCAACTGATCAATAGTTGGAATTTGAAGCGGAAATTTAAACAATATCAAGATATTACCCTCACAAATGACTTTAATTTAATGTATCAAAAGGAAAGGGACGATATTGTTGTTATATCGCACCCAGTTCCACTTGCTATTACAATGGGGTTTATTAAACCTAAAATTGTGATTTCAACAGGGGTAATTAATTTGTTAACGGAAGAAGAATTACGCTCGGTTATATCCCATGAATTTTATCATTATAGAAATCGTGACCCACTAAAAGTATTTTTAATCTCTTTATGTGCTTCTACAATGTGGTATATTCCGATTTTACAATGGTTTACCCAACAATACCGAATTATTCAAGAAATATTAGCAGATGATTACGCCATTAAAAGGCAAAATACACCGGTTTATTTAAGTAGTGCATTGTTGAAAATGATTAAAGTAGGTAAGCAACATAAAATGCCTTTTGCATACGTATCCTTTGCAGATACATCTGTAAATTATCGAATTGAGTATATTTTGAATCCATTAAAAAATATAGAATGGAAGATTCCTAAGAAAGAGTCCTATATTTCACTCTTTATCTTCCTATTAATTTGCATATTTTTTATTTACGCTTTAGCGTAAATTTTTTACCCCATTACACTACGTTATGTAGTTTGAATTAGGAGTGTTTCAAATGTCTAAAAAAATATTTTGGATTATCGGCATCATTGCTGTTTGTTTAATTGGTATTATCGTGTTAACAAATGTTCAAACCGAATCGGCTAAAATTGATTACGAAGGGCAGCCTTTTTTAGGAGAAGAATCTGCACCAGTCGAAATTGTTGAATTTGGAGATTATAAATGTCCCCACTGTGGAGAATTTAACAGTTCATTTGTTCCGTTTATAAAAGAGGAATTTGTTGAAACGGGAAAAGCCAAATTTTACTTTATGAACTATTCATTTATTGCTTTTGATTCAACGATTTCTGCCCAATTTGCTGAAACAGTATATAAAGAACTTGGTAATGAAACATTTTGGGAATTCCATGATTTATTATTTGCAAACCAAACAAATGCGTCAGGAAAAGAGAATGTATTAACCGAAGAGTTTTTAAAAGCTATATTATTAGAAGTTGCTTCACTAGAAGAAACGGAGAAAGTAATAGAAGCGTTCAAAAATGATGGGGGAACAAAGGCACTAGATCATGACATGGGAATTGCAAAAGGCTTAGGTATTAACTCCACACCGACTATCTATATCGGGGGAGAAAAATTCACAGGACAAACTTTAGACGATTTTAGAGAAATGGTAGAGGAAGCGGCTAAAAATGATCAATAAGTCAATATTATTTGCATGGATTACCTCTATTATTGCGATGGGGGGAAGTTTATTTTTTAGTGAACAAATGGGTTTTATACCATGTACCCTCTGTTGGTATCAACGGATCTTAATGTATCCCCTTGTTATTCTATTAGGAATTGCGTTCTATAAGAGCGATAAGGAAATTTACAAATATATTTTACCTTTATCAATTATCGGAATGGCAATGTCAAGTTATCATTATACGATACAAAAAATTCCAGCCATGCAAGAATTTCATACATGTACAAGCGGTGTTCCATGTTCTGGCCAATATATTAATTGGTTTGGATTCGTTACCATACCGTTTTTAGCACTGATTGCATTTACAATCATTACGATTTCAATGATTGTCCTTTGGAAAAGAAAATAACGTATACTGAAAGGAAATTATGAACATGGATAAAAAGAAAAAACGTCGTTATTTACGAGCTGTTATTCTTGTCATTTTGTTTGGCGCCATTGTATTTACAATCTACTCAACTTTTACAAAAGAAAAAGTTGAAGTATTGCAAGAAGGGGATATGGCTCCTGATTTTGAATTAGTGGATATGAATGGTCATACCCATCGACTATCAGATTATAAAGGGCAAGGTGTTTTTCTCAACTTTTGGGGGACATGGTGTAAACCGTGTGAAAGAGAATTTCCAGTCATTGATCATTATTATAAAACATATCAAAACGATGGTATTCAAGTATTAGCTATTAATATTGCTGAAACTGATTTCACAGTCCAAAAGTATGTAGAAAATAAAGGGTTAACATTCCCAGTACTTATTGATAAATCGAAAAGTGTGTTGTCAACGTATAATATCAATCCGTTACCAACCACTTTTTTAATAAACCCTGAAGGCGAGATTGAAAAAATTATTACTGGGGAAATGACGGATGAAATGATCTTAAACAACATGAAGCAAATTATGCCAAAGGATATTTAAAGGAAAAACTTTGAGAGGGAGACTTCTCGAAGTTTTTTCTTTTTCCTTGAAGATTGTTTGATTGTTTACAAAAAGAGATGTGTAGATATTAAAGACTTACTTACAAACAGGTATCATTATTATTTTATACGAATTTGTTCTGTAACCAAACCAACACTTTTTTAGCAATAATTACTATTGAAAATAGGGAACATTTGTTCTATAATTTAAATTAAACAAGAACGAGCTTCATGAAAAAGGAGTTGTATCAATGAAAGAACAGTTACTGAAGGCAATGAAACGTAATCAACTAGTTGAGATGATGTACATTTCCAAAGCAGGGGAAATTACAAAACGCCGTATTAAAGTTCTCAAAGTATCGAATGATACATTTGAATCGTACTGTTTTCTTAAGCAAAGTAAAAGAACGTTTATCATTCAGAATGTTCTTGCATTGATACCAATTATACGAAAAGAACGAGATGTTATCTGACTAAAAAATGATGAATTTTAAAGCTTTTAAATAATGTTTATTGTTACTTACTATGATTGTTTTTACACTTCTAATAATCAAGGAAGATGAAAAAACTATATTTTTCAATTCATTGGGCGTATTACAATTTAGAGGTGATAAATAGTGAATAAGAAACAAGAACAAAACAAACAAAGGATGAACGTAGAATTAGGTGGAATGGATCTGTTTGGAACAACTTCCAATGCAGAAGTCGGTGGCTATAAAGCTTCTGGAGATATTGAAAATGCGGGAAGATTAGATAAAGGTTTTCAAAAAGTGGAAGATGATGATCTTACTCCAAACGCTTCTATTAAAGAAGGGAAACAAAAAGAGTATTAACTTTATTTCTCGTTGTAAAAATAGCTATTTCATTAGGCGGATTTTCCTAATGGGGTAGCTTTTTTTATTAGATGTATGAATAAATAAAGTATAAGTACTAACCCTTATTATTAGTTTTTTATCTCTTATGTCTATATCATGAAAACAAATGAAGCTCGTTCATTAAGAAAGGGAGAGACAACACATGAATGTATTAGTCATAGGCGCAAATGGTCAAATTGGGCAACATGTAATCAGTAAGCTAAAAATATCAGAAAAACATAATCCAATTGCAATGGTACGTAAAAAGGACCAGCAACTAAAATTTGAAAAAGAAGGTGTTCAAACAGTTTTAGTAGATTTAGAAGGAAGTATTGATCATATTGTTGAAGCAGCAAAGGAAACAGATGCAATTGTATTTACTGCGGGATCAGGAGGACATACAGGTGCCGATAAAACAATGATGATTGACTTGGACGGAGCAATCAAATCCATGAAGGCTGCGAAACGTGCAGGCGTAAAACGTTTTATCATTGTTAGTGCAATCGGTATCCATAAATGGCACGAAAACAATCATCCTGGATGGATGGATCGTACACCTTATTACAGTGCGGCAAAATATTATGCAGATCTCTGGTTAGAGAATAGCGGACTCGATTATACAATCATTCGCCCTGGGGGATTAGTTAATGAGCAGGGAACTGGTAAAATACAATTGGGTAATGATCTTGAGATGGCTTCAATTCCTCGTGAAGATGTAGCAACTACAATCGTTGCAGCATTAGAACATGATAATACAATTGGTAAAGCATTTGATTTAACCACTGGTCAAACTCAAATCGAAGAGGGAATTAAAAGCTTATAGTTTATGTAATAATCTGTTAAATCCATTGTTGTACTTACAAAGGATTTTTTAAATATTTCTGAAAAAACACTTTCTAAAACTAATGGTATTAGTTATAATAAAACTAATATCATTAGTTTTTGGAGGTTAATGGTGAAATTAACGAAAGCGAATCATATTTATCAACTTACGTTTTTACCTAGTTTTTTCCCAGTTAACTGTTATTTTGTAGAAGAGGAAGATTATTTTACTTTAATTGATGCAGGCCTACCTTTTAGTAAGAAAGATATATTGAAAACCGCTTCTCATTTAGGAAAGTCGATACGTAAAATTGTTTTAACCCATGTTCATAGTGATCATATTGGAGCCCTTGATGGGTTGAAAGAGGAACTTCCGGATGTGGAAGTTTTCATCCCGAAAAGGGAGTTAAAGATTTTAAACGGAGATCTGTCGTTAGAAAATGGGGAAGGGGAAATGCCCATTAAAGGAAGTATTCCAAAGAATATTAAAACAGTACCAGATCAATTAATAGAAGATGGAGATCAAATAGGTTCCATCAAAGCTATTCACTCACCCGGTCATACTCCGGGAATGATGTCGTTTTTAGATATTCGAGATAATACGTTAATTGTAGGAGATGCATTCCAATCAAGGGGAGGAATTGCTGTAGCAGGAGATATTCGTTGGAGTTTTCCATTCCCAAGCTTTGGGACATGGAACAAAAAAATCGCAATTGAATCTGCTGAAAAATTATTAACATATAATCCATCTGTACTTGCGGTAGGGCATGGAAATTTAATCTTTGACGCTGAAGAGAAAATGAACCAGGCAATTGAAAAGGCAAAAAAATCAATAAAGTAGGGAAAAACGATGTCACCACGTTCTGGAATAAATCAAGAAGTAATCATAAATAAAGCTGTAGAAATCGCTGAAAAAGAAGGGATGGAGGCAGTCACGATGGCAACATTGGCAAGGGAGTTGTCCATTAAATCACCATCCCTTTATAATCATTTCAAAGGTTTAAACGAAATAAAACTAGCTCTAGCTATGAAGTCATTAAACCTTTTTTATCAATATTTAAAAAATGCTACTTTAAATCAAAAGAATGGACCTGAAGCGATACGCGCAATTGGAAAAGCATATATAGAGTTTGCGTATCAGCATCCCGGATTATATGAAGCGCTAATATCATCACCAGATTCAACATGTAAAAACATCCAAATGGCTGAAGAAGCTATAGTAAATTTAATAAAGAAACCTATCGCTGTTTTTCCATTGGATGAAAAAGAACAAATTCATGCTGTTAGGGGATTAAGAAGTTTACTCCATGGATTAGTAGATTTAAAACGAAAAGGTGGGTTTAATCTGCCACTAGACTTCGAGGAATCTTTAGAAGTGAATCTCGAAATATTTATTAAAGGACTTAAGATTGATTAATAATGTGAGATGACATAACTTATAAAAAAGAATACCGATATTTCATTGAAAGTTGAAATATCGGCATCTAAATTAATCTGATTTTAGTTTAGAAAAGATGGTTAAATCGATCAATTGACCTTTTGACTTCTCTGCTTGTCTAAGTGTACCTTCCATTGTAAAGTTTAACTTTTGTAGCACTTTAATTGAATTAACATTTTCTGGCTCAACCTTTGCTTCAACTCTATTGAAATGAAGAGTGTGAAATGCATGTTCAACAAGGGCAGAGATTGCTTCTGGAGCGTAGCCTTTACCCCAATGTTCTTTAGCTATTTCGTAACCAATTTCCGTCTTTTCATTTTCAAAGTCGAATGAATTATAACCACAAGAACCAATGATTTCATTTGAATTTAATTCGATGATAGAAAAACGAATAGCTTGTTTCTTGTTTGCTAGTTTATCAAGATGATAGATCATTTCCATAGCTTGGCTTTTTTCTGTAAAACCGTCGATGTTCATAAATTTAGTTACTTCCGGATCAGACCAAATTTTAAATAAACTAGATGAATCGGAAGTCCTAACTTTTCTTAAAAGCAACTTATTTGTGTACAATTTAGTAATCAATACTCTTACCTCCATATAATTTTTGACGAGTAAAAAATATTGATCTCTATCTGTGCATAGTTCAGTCCCTTCTATTCAATATGATTCTATTATAGAGGTAGAAATAGAATATGAACACATAAATGAATGTTCAAAACTATATATCAACAAATTTAATAGGAGAGTCCTCATGAAAGGAAATGTTTTTATGTCTATGAATTTTTTCATTATATTTGGTATTGGTATTTATTTAATGGTTTATAGCTTTATGGAAAATATAGAAGTAAGCACTGGAATTCCAGTTATATTAGGTACTTTAATAGGTTATTCTATCTATTCAACATATGAACTTACTAAAATGAGAAGGATTTTACTCGAACTTGTTTTCTAATAGAAGAATAGTTATTAAATTTTAATAGGAGATGTATAAATGACTATTAAGTGGTATAGTGAGAATTTAATATTTGATAGTTTACACGAAGCCGATGTATGGGCAGATTCAATAGCCAATGAAATTTGTGCAAGATTATATGATGGTTATATTACACCCGATTATAAAATAGCGTATGCTTTAGCTTTTCGATTAGCTGAATTCCAAGAATTAAGAGTAATCACTAAAGCTACGAAGGATGGGTATAAAGTTTGGGTAATTCCTTCTTAACACAAATATTCTACTTAATAATTAAGGATGGAGACTATCTATAGTAAGAATCCAAATAGTTCATATTTTGGGGAGATTTAAGATGTATAAAAAGTTAAGTACGATTGACTTTCACTATTTTATTGGTCAAAAGATTACGGAAGTGAATACAGAAAAGAATGTGCCCTTTGGGATGGAATTTGAATCTGGGAGCTTAATTATTGAATGCCCTTGGAGGATACTAACTTCTAATGAAGTTGTAATTGGATACTCGGACTGTTTACAATCGCCTGATCAATACTCCTATAAAGAAGTAGAAAAAATACTGACAGGAAAAAGAATAGTAAATATTTTTCATTTTGAACATATATCTGATTTAGTGTTAGAGGCAGAAGGGAATATATATGTTGAGTTATTTCACGATAGTAATTATTTTGAAGGTTGGCAGTTACGAGGAGACAACGAATTTTATTTAGTATCCTTACCTGGAGGTTCTTATGCGGAATTTTAAACCGTTAAATTGACTGTCGTTAATAAACTTATTAACCGATATGTATCAATCTATATTATGGAATAAAACTATAAAAGTGTAAATTTATGTTAAAATAAAAACGATAATAATTTTATTCTTTAATGGGTACAAACATGGGGTATGTAAAAATAGGAGTATTAGTCTTAATGGGTACATTATTTTTAACAGCTTGTACTGAAGAAAAACTTGTTCAAAAAAATGAAGATGAATTGTCTGTTAAAGAAGCAGCAATTAATGATATACCCATAGATGATGAGTTTACCCTATTTGAGTTGACGACTGAAGAAAGAGAGATCTACACTAATTTTCAAAAAGATTTAAATATTGAACATCTAAGTGGATTGGATTCTGTAAGTGTTGCCAAGTTATATGTTCAAGCTGTGGTAGATAAAAATTATGATGTTAAATACGCCTTATACACAGACAGGGAAGAATATATTCTATGATCAAAAGAGGAAGATCAAAATATTCCTGAATCTGATAGAGGTTCAAAAGAACAGCTTATAAAGCAGTTTAGTAATATTGACAATGGAACATTCATTCAAACTAGTGATTATGAAGGATATATTGAATATGACACAGGTGAAGGGATGAAGGGCTTCAAAATGGTTAAAAATGTAGATGGAACTTGGCAAGTGTCATTTTTGCCTATTCAATAGATAGAATAATTGTGGCCCATTAATAAAATTTTGAATAGTGTTAATGTTTGGAAGTTTCATACATAAAATTACTAAGGAATAGTAATAATAAATATTTTTGAAAAGGGGTATGAAACATTCGAAACTATTTAAAGCATTTTATCAATGGGGAATGGGTGGAATCTACTGGTTCAAAAACAGTTGATGTAATAAATCCAGCTACGGAAGAAGTCTTTGGTCGAATTAGTGATGGAACAATTGAAGATTTGAATAAAGCGGTTGCAGCAGCCAAAGCAGCATTTCCTTCATTTTCTCAAACATCGAAAGAAGAACGAATGGAATTGTTAAATCGAATTGCAGATGAGTATGAGAAACGTAAAGACGATATCGTTGAAGTGATTACACAAGAATTAGGGGCACCCGTTACAATTAGTGAACATACACATTACAACATGGGCTTAGGTCATTTTCGTCAAGCAGCTAAAGAATTGGAAAGCTTCGAATTTACTGAAAGACGAGGGGGTGCGTTAGTTCGTAAAGAACCAATCGGTGTTTGCGGACTTATTACACCTTGGAACTTCCCGACAAATCAGACATCTACAAAGCTTGCTAGTGCATTCGCTGCTGGTTGTACCGTAGTGTTAAAACCTTCTGAACTAACACCATTTGCAGCGATTATTTTAGCTGAAATTTTCCAAGCTGCTGGCTTACCAAAAGGCGTCTTTAATTTAGTAAATGGTACGGGAGAAATTGTTGGTAACGGCATTAGTTCGCATCCAGATATTGATTTTGTATCCTTTACCGGTTCCGGAGCAGTTGGTCAAAAGATTTCAGAAAATGCTGCAAAAACTATTAAGAAAGTGGCTTTAGAACTTGGCGGTAAATCTCCCCTTGTTATTCTCGATGACTATGATATGAAGGAAGCTGCGCAAATTGCCATTTCGAATGTCGTTTTTAATACAGGTCAAGTTTGTGTTGCAGCTACACGTACCCTCGTTCCAAAATTAAAACATGATGAATTTGTTGAGGCAGTGAAGGAAATCTTGCCAACTATACCTTATGGTGATCCTCAAGATAAGAATAATATTTTCGGACCTCTTGTTTCTGAGAAACAGTTTAATCGTGTCCAAGGATATATAAAAAAAGGATTAGAAGAAGGGGCGACCCTTGTCACTGGAGGTCCAGGTAAACCAGGAGGATTAGAAAAAGGATATTTCGTAAAACCGACTGTGTTTACGAATGTAAAAAATGACATGGTGATTGCTCAAGAGGAAATTTTTGGGCCAGTGATGTCGATTATTACTTACGAAGACATTGATGAAGCAATTGAGATCGCCAATGATACGGTTTACGGATTAGCAGGTTATGTAGTGGGAGAGGACAAAGAAAAAGTAGAGAAAGTGGCATCTTCCATTCGAGCAGGCCATATTACCATTAATAATGCACCTATGGAACTGTCTGCTCCATTTGGAGGTTATAAACAATCAGGAGTCGGCCGTGAATGGGGCAGCTACGGTATTGAAGAATACTTGGAAGTAAAATCGATTCTCGGTATGCCGTCCTAATTATTATTGGAATTTAGTTATAGAACTGTATAAAATTCTTTTCAAAAACTGGCGCATTTCTTTTAGATGGAATGCGTCACTTTCTTTAAATCAGCCACCTATGCTTAACAACATCTATAGAGTTTACCGTTACCAGTTAAATGAAATGTGATAGATAAAAAATAGAAGGGTGTAATAAATATGTCTAAAATTGGTCTTTACACAACATCATATTTCTATTCTTTCCAACTTGTGATCTTTTATCATTAGAGGTTTACTTAAAATTAATAGATTTCTAGAAAATTCGTTAGTAAATGTCAGAGATTTGACCGAACAGAAACGTATCTTCAAAATGTAAAAAGTGATAAACCTTTTATATCTCAACATTTAAAGAGGGAGTTATTATAATGAAAATATCATTTTTTGTTGAATTATATGATGATATGATTGGAGAATCTTTTAATATACGTGACTATTTAGCCTGTCGTTTATGTATTTTTGTTCAGCAAAATGGAGAAAAAAATGAAGTTTGTAATTCCACTTTCCACGATGCCTTACTTTTAGGCATGGGAGATATTCTTCTGGAATTAAAAGAAAACAATACATCTTTTTCTGAAGTTATAGAAACCTTTGAAAATGCAATGAAATATAATCTGAATAAAACCGGAAATTTATTAAATATTAAAGCCTACAGTGAATATGACGGGACAACAGAAATTGTCTTTCAAGGTGAGTTTGAAGATTTTCTTATAGCTTTCTTTAAAGAATATGAACGCTACTTTAAAGGAATTCTTCAAAAGGATTCAAATACCATTCAACACAAATCTGTTGAAATGATGGAGCGACAATTAAAAGTCTATAAGGCACTAATAAATAAATATTAACTTACAACATTTAAAGATATGCTGATAGTTATTCCATTAAAGGGTGCAATTCAGAAAATGAATTGTCCCTTTTTGAGCAATCGGGACATATTTTTGAATAAAAGTTTGTTACCAAACTAATAATACGGTGAATTTTACACTATAAACAATCAAAATAAATTATTCAAAAAGCAACTATATAAAACCACTTTTTAAATGGTGATATTAGGATATATTGTTTGGGAGGCGTATCGTCTTACTAGTTAATAGCTGGCAAAATATAAGCAATGGAAAACAAAATTAGTTATAAAACTATTTTAAAGGAGGTGAAATTTAATTGGATAGTATAATTTTTGATTTAGATGGAACTCTATGGGATCCAATTGACACAGTACTTAGTGCTTGGAACAGCGTTATAAGAAATAATGACCAAATAAAAAGTGAATTAACTAGGAAAGACTTTGAAGGTACAATGGGATTACAGATGAATGAAATAAGTAGAAAACTCTTTCCTACTTTAAGTTATAAGGAACGGCAACAATTAGTAAAAGTTTGTTGCGAAGTAGAACAATCTTTCTTAGAAAAACATGGTGGCTATCTCTATCAAAATGTAGAGAATGTCCTAAAAGAGCTTTCTCAAAATTATAAACTATACATTGTTAGCAACTGCCAAGAGGGCTACATAGAAACTTTTTACAAGTATCATAAACTTGAAAAGTATTTTTTGGATTTTGAAAATCATGGGAGAACCGCCCTGTCAAAAGGTGAAAATATTAAATTAGTGATTGATAGAAACAACTTATTAAATCCAGTTTATATGGGTGACACAGAAGGTGATTTAAATGCAGCCAGATTTGCGAAAATTCCTTTTATATTTGCTAAATACGGATTTGGGCAAGTAAGTCAATTTGATAATGAAATTGAAAGTTTTGATGAACTTTTAAATCTTTTCTAGTGAAGTATTAACAATTTTAAGAAGGTGAAAATATAATTATATATCATAATAGAAACCTAATGTAATTATACATCCCCCAATTAAAAATACTTAAGTAGTTACGGGGATGTATTTGATAAGCTAAAACTGAGCCACCATCGCAGTTGAAAAGTGAGCCACTTTTATATGAAAATAATCCTAAC
>NZ_JBIQFG010000026.1:0-41772 GCF_045369345.1 Ureibacillus sp. 179-F W5.1 NHS
AATTCCATCTCCATTACCACTCTAAAAGTATATTTTCACACGTGCAGAGCACGTGGTTTTAAAAGAATTAATAAAAAGAACGATTTCCCATTAGGAATTCGTTCTTCTATCTTTATACTCACTCCTGCTACGTAACTACTTCATAGCATTCAGAGAGTACATCCCACACAGAGTGCTTATTTTGTTAACTAACCTATACTCTAAACTGCTTCACCAAATCATTTAACTCAATTGCTAGTTTGGCAAGCTCTTCGGAACTCGATGCAACTTCTTCCATTGAACTGCTTGTTTGCTGAGCCGAGGCAGAGGTTTGTTCGACACCTGCTGCAGACTCTTCCGAAATAGCCGCAATCTCTTCAATGGACGAATTCATTTCCTGACTTGTGGATTTCATTAGCGTTAGATGATCACTAACGACACTAATTGCCGAAGCCATTTCTTTAACAGAATCATTAATTTTTCTAAACTTCTCTCCTGTTGTTTTCAGCTGATTCGTTCCTTTTTCGACTTCTGAATATCCCGTTTGTAGTGAGTCTACCACGCCAGATGTATCCCCTTGGATTCTACTAACAATTTGTGTGATATCCGTTACAGATTTGGACACCTCTTCCGCAAGTTTTTTCACTTCTTCTGCAACAACTGCAAACCCACGTCCGTGTTCGCCAGCACGTGCTGCTTCAATTGCTGCATTAAGGGCCAATAAGTTCGTTTGTTCAGCTACATCTTTTATGACTGTAACTAATTTAGAAATTTCATTGGATTGAACATCCAACTGCTGTACCTTCACAACGGAATCTTTAACGATACGATCAATATTTGACATTTGCTCAACAGATTGTCGCATCAATTTGGCACCGTCTTCGGTCAATTGTAATACTTCATTTGAAGACTGATAAATTCGTTCGCCATTGTCATTTGCTTCTTCTACTTTTTCCACATACATCCCCATTGATGTCGAAAGATCACCAGACAGACTTGCTTGCGATTCGGTACCAGATGCAATTTCCTCCATTGTTTTAGAGATTTGCTCTGTTCCTACTTTTACTTCATTTGCGGATTGTGTCATTTCCTCACTGTGGGACGAAATCAACTGGGAGGCGTTTGAGATATTTTGAATCATATTTTTTAAATTAGTATGTAAGTCATTGAGCCCATTGGCTAATTGTCCCGTTTCATCTTTTGACTTAATGTCCAGTTCATCAACTGTTAAA
The DNA here is from genome assembly GCF_045369345.1 of Ureibacillus sp. 179-F W5.1 NHS. Lineage (NCBI taxonomy): Bacteria > Bacillati > Bacillota > Bacilli > Caryophanales > Caryophanaceae > Ureibacillus > Ureibacillus sp. 179-F W5.1 NHS. Next base: position 1,212 of record NZ_JBIQFG010000026.1, read on the forward strand.
TTCCCATTAGCGATATGGGTCATTTGTTCCGTTACTTTTTTAATCGGATTCGTCACATTATTAGCAAATAGCCAAATCACTACAATACCAATCAGTAACGTTATCCCCATAACGATGAAATTTAATGACAGAATTTCACCAGCAGGTTTATTAAAATCTACCATATAGGTACCTGATACCACTACCCAACCCCATTCAGGGAATTCTTTAGAGTAGGAAATTTTTTCTCCGAATTTATTTGGGTTATCAATAAACGGAGCGATAAAATCGGTATATCCTCCCCCATTGATACCTCTTTCAATATATTCTTGGACGTAATATGTACCATTTTCATCCTTTTTATCCCAAAGGTTCTGCCCCTCTTTAGAAGGGTGAGCAACAAAAGTTCCTTCGCGATCAGTAATAAACATATAACCATTTTCACCTAAATCAATATTTTTGTTAATTGGTCTTTTTTTGTCTTCTCCCATTTCTCCTAATATCGCTATTTTTACTTTTTCCTGCGCATCCTCAAGGGAAAGTTTGCCTTCTTCTACTTGCTGATTGAGTACATCCATCATTTCAATGGTTTGTTCCACACTATTTTTTAAATTTGTTTGACCCAGTTCATCTAAACTACTACTACTCTTTTCATAACTAAACACACCTAAAACAATCAATGGAATCGTCAATAATAAAATGGAGACAGTCAGTAACTTCCGTTTAATCGTTCCAGTTAAAAATGCAAGCAAATTGAATTTCATTCTTATTATCCTCCCCGAAAATTAATAAAAAAGCATTCACTAATCTATAAGCACTAAATAATATAACAGATGTAGGTCTTTAGACTAGAAGTTATAGTATAAACTTATTAGTCTTACTTTTCTATACTATCTACGAACTTTAGTATATATTTCGTCAAAATTAGCAATAAGAGGAAAAACTTTTTTCATTAAATTCAAATCAAGCTCAACGGATAATAACTAGTTTTCTAAGTAATAAAAAAACGAATTCCCCATCAGGAATTCGTTCTTCTTACTTTATACTAATTCCAACCACGCCACCGCTTCACAGTGCGTCGTTTGCGGGAACATGTCTACGGGTTGGATTTCTTTTGTTTTGTAGCCGCCATCCTCGAGTACCCGTAAGTCCCGCGCTAAGGTCGCTGGATTACAGGAGACGTAAACTACTCGCTTTGGTTTTTGCTCAATAATGGTATTGAGCAATGCCTCATCGCAGCCTTTTCGTGGTGGATCGACGACTAGTACATCCGCTTTTTTACCTTCAGCATACCAACGTGGAATTACTTCCTCTGCTGGGCCGGCTTCAAAATACGTATTTGTAAAGCCGTTTAATTCGGCGTTACGTTTAGCATCTTCAATGGCTTGTTCTACGATTTCTACTCCTAGCACTTGTTTTGCTTTCTTCGCTAAAAATAACGAAATCGTCCCAATCCCACAATAAGCATCAATAACCGTTTCATCCCCGGATAATTGGGCATAATCTAACGCTTGCTTATATAGCACTTCTGTTTGTACAGGATTTACTTGGTAGAAGGAACGAGCTGAAATTTCAAAGCGGACATTACCAATTGTATCCTCAATAAAATCTTTTCCCCAAAGGGTAATCGTTTCATTTCCTAAAATCACATTCGTTTTTTCGATATTAACGTTTTGTACAATCGATGTCACATTTGGGACAAGCTTGCGGATCAATGCGATTGCTGCGTCTTTTTGTGGGAACTTATGTTTATTCGTCACTAACACGACCATTACTTCCCCTGTTGCTCGCCCTTTTCGAATAACGACGTGGCGAAGCATGCCTCGATGGGACTCTTCGTTGTATGGTTGTAAACCGATGTCCATTAGTTCCTTTTTCAAGTTCGCCATGATTTGATCTGCTTCCTCTACTTGAATAATACAACGTTCCATGTCGACAATATCGTGGGTTTTTGATTTATAAAATCCCGCAATCGGACCCGTTTCCGTTTGAGTAAATGGAATTTGAGATTTATTACGATAATTCCACGGATCTTGCATACCTTTCACTGGCAATATTGGCGCATCGATTTTGCCAATCCGTTTCATAACGTTACGTACCATGTTTTCTTTCCATTTCAGCTGCCCTTCATAAGATAAATGTTGCAGCTGGCAACCACCACATTTTCCAAAATAAATACATGGGGCTTTCACTCGATCTGGAGATTCTTCTTTTATATCTACGATTTTTGCAAAGCCGTAATTTTTTAAAGTTTTTAATACATGTACTTCAACCGTTTCTTGTGGAAGGGCGCCTTGAATAAACAACGGATAACCGTCGATTTTCGCCACACCATTTCCATCATGGGTTAAATCTTCTACTAAAACGATTTTTCGATCATTTTTCTTTACTGGTGCTACCATGTTCCGTCCTCCATTCAATTCTTCTATTGTAAAACAAGTGGAGGGTAAAAATCTCTACTTTTGCACGAAATTTATCTCATTTTAAAAAAGAGCTACTTTAACAGCAGCCCTTCCTCATTTTACTTCTTCATCCTTTACGATTTTATCCATCGGTGCTAATAGAAATGCCAGCACAATTGACACAATAGTTATTATAAAGGGGGCGACAAAAATCATGAACTCGTTCATTTTGTATCACTCCTATGCATGATCGTTACTCTTGCCAGTAACATAGTCTTTATTGAATAAAAATAAACGGAACAATAAATATAGGGATGGAAGCAATAAACATAAACCAAGTATAAAGGCAATGACTAAAGCAATCGCCATCTCTTTATTTGTAAATCCAGCGTGTATTGTTAAATATGGATATAACAAATACGGATAATGGGAACCACCATAGGCAAAAAAGGCAAAGGCAAATTGAAGTATTAATAAAATTACTGCCGTACCATATGACCTCTTTTTCCAAATAAACCAAACCGTAACTAAAAATAATAATCCCGAAAGTGCAAATAAAGGCCATATAGCGACGATGTTCTCATAATGTTCTACATTATGACCGCGTAACTCTACGATAATCCCGAAGGCTGTAATAATTAATGGGACAGACCAGATTAGGGCATATTTTCTCATTAAGTTACTTGCTTCTAAATCCTTAGCTTTCCATGCATACCAAGTTAAAAAGACCGCAGATATATAAAGAACTGCTGAAATACTTAATAACACAATGCTCCAAGAAAGGGGGCTTGTATATAGCGCCCAATAATCTAATACAGGCTGTCCGTTTACCATCTCAACGAAGCCACCTTCCGAAATGGTAAAAACGACTGAAAGGGATGCAGGAATTAACAACCCCGCTAGCCCATAGGCAAAGGCATACCCTTTATGGCCTGCTGAACCATAAGATTCAAAGGCATAATAGGAACCCCGGATGGCTAACAACAATAATGAAATGCTCACTGGCACAAGTAAAATCGTTCCATAATAAAAAGCTGTTTGGGGAAAAAATCCAACGATACCTACGAAAAAGAATACAAGAAATACGTTCGTCACTTCCCAAACCGGTGATAAATAGCGCTTAATAATCTCCGTTAGAATATGGGATCGATCGGTTAATAAACTATAGGCATTAAAAAATCCTGCTCCAAAATCAATGGATGCCACAATGACATAACCAAATAGAAATATCCATAATACAGAAATTCCTAACACTTCAAGATTCATCGCACTTCACCACCCTTTTCCGATTCCCTGTCTTCAATTTCCTTTTCAATAGGATTGGAACGAAACATTCTTGATAAGACGACGATACTACCTATCCCTAGCACAATATATAAAATACAAAATAGAAGGAGCATCAAATCTACATTTCCACTTGTCGTTGCCCCTTGCTCTGTCCGCATTATCCCTCGCAATATCCACGGTTGCCTTCCGACTTCTGCTAACCACCAACCCGCTTCAATGGCAATGACCGATAACGGGCCTCCCGCTACGACTACCCATCGATACCATTTGCTTGCGATAAACGACCAGCCACGCCATTTCCCGACTAAATAAATAAAGGAAACAAGAACCATGAACATCCCGATAAACACCATTAAATTAAATAAATAATGGATATAAAGGGGAGGTCTTTCATCTTCCGGAAATTCATTTAACCCAATTACTTCAGCCATCGGATTACTAAAGGCTAATATACTTAACCCATAAGGAATGGTAATTTCATACTTTACCTCTCCATCATTCATAATCCCGAATAGGATAAGATCGGCCCCTTCCTCCGTCTCAAAATGCCATTCGGCAGCTGCTAACTTTTCTGGCTGATACTCAGCCAAATATTTTCCTGAAAAGTCCCCAATAATGGCCGATGCAATCGAAAAAATAAGACCACATTTCATTACAAGATAAAGTGCTTTCTTATGATAAATATGATCTGAACCCTTTAATAAACGGAAGGCTGCGATGGATGCCAATATAAACGCTGCAGTCATAAAGGCTGTAACGAGGACGTGGGTTACTTTTGTTGGCATTGCAGGGTTAAACATGGCGATTAACGGTTGAATATTGACTAACTTTCCGTTTACTACATCGAACCCTTGAGGCGCGTTCATAAATGAATTGACGATTGTGATAAATACCGCTGACATCGATGCTCCGATGGCAACAGGTATGAGCAACAGCATATGCTTCTTTTGACTATCAAAACGATCCCAAGTATATAAATAAATACCTAAGAAAATTGCTTCAAAGAAAAAGGCAAAGGTTTCCATAAATAAAGGTAACGAAATGACTTGTCCTGCTAGCTCCATAAAGTTTGGCCATAATAGAGAAAGCTGTAAACCAATTGCCGTCCCTGTAACAACCCCAACGGCTACCGTAATGACAAATCCTCTAGCCCAGCGTCTTGCCAGTAAAATGTAATGTTCATCATTATTTCGATAACCGACCCATTGGGCAATCATAATCATCAACGGAACGCCGACGCCGATTGTTGCATAAATAATATGAAAAGATAAGGTTGTTTCAGTTAGTACTCGACTCCAAAACACCGCTGACTCGTTAATCAAAAATAAGTCCTCCCTAACTAAATAATCGACCTAAAATCGATAGCAACATAATTGCTGCTACTCCAAAACTTAAGTAAATTAGCCATTTTTCTTGTTTTTTATACATTTGTCTCTCCCCTTACAGCCATTATGCCCATTTTTGTAGAAGTTGAACGGTGTTAATTAGAACTGGTAGTATCCTTTCAAACATTTTTTCAAAATAAAAAACCTGTATAAACGTTAGTTTACCCTAACATTTATACAGGTCATTCCTGCTAATTACACTCGGTCCAATTCACGAATATCCTCGATTGGAACGAATACTTCAATATGGCGTTTTAAGTTAGTAAAAGTAACGGGTGCATCCCCACCATACTCACCATCTAAGTTAATATGAATCGTTTCATTTTCTTCCACGTTGGAAACTTTCACTACACTTGCCTTTCGGTAAATCACATTCGGATCATTTAAGTGTTCCCCGCGGAGTGCTAAAGATGCCACTTTTATAAAATCCGCAATGCTACATTTCTTCAGGATCATCATAGTGAATAATCCATCGTTAATACTTGCATCTGGTGCTATTTTTTCAAACCCACCAACAGAGTTTGTTAATCCACATAAAAACATCATGGCATCTCCTTCGAAAACTTCCCCATCAAATTCGATGCGCATATTCGTCGCTTTTATGGAAGGAATCATTTCAATTCCTTTTAAATAATAAGCAAGTTGACCGAGAAGTGTTTTCATTTTACTCGGTACTTCGTATGTTAATTCCGTTATACGCCCACCTGCAGCAATATTAATGAAATAACGGTCATCATTTATTAACCCGACATCGACTGGTATTGTATCGCCTTTTATAATGATATCGATGGCCTCGTCGATTTTACGCGGAACTCGAATTGCCCTTGCAAAATCATTCGTCGTTCCCATTGGTACTACACCTAACTTCGGTCGATTTTCATAAGGACTCATCCCTGCTACTACTTCATTTAGTGTACCATCACCACCAGCAGCAATGATAATATCAAAACCTCTTTCTACAGCTTGTGCGGCTGCTTGTTTCGCATCTCCTTCACAAGTTGTTGCGTGGCATGATGTTTCGTACCCGGCAATTTCAAGCTTCTCTAAAACTTCAGGTAAGTTTCTTTTAAAAAGCTCTCTACCTGATGTGGGGTTGTAAATGATTCTTGCTCTTTTCATTTTATCTTCCATCCTATACTTCGTAATATGTATAAAACTTTTCAACAAAAGGGAAAGTCCTAAGTAAGAAGAACTTTCAAAGGACCTTTCCGTTAAAACTTTATTTTTGTATAGCTTTTGATAGTACTTTTTTCATATCTTCGTAAACCCATTGTGCACATTGAGGATCATGAACAAATTTGTCCTGCATAGAAGTATACATTTCTTTTTGCTTTTGTTCAAATGTTGGGTCTCCTTTTTCTGGTAATTGTGCCCGCATTTCTGTCACTAATTGTTGTAATTCTGGTGCACGAGGCCCCCATTTCCCAATCACTTCACCTTGTTCATTTAACAATAAATAGATTGGAATAGCCCTTCCGCCATTTGTTAAATAGCGATCGATTAAATCGGTATCCGCATCTCGGAAAGCGCAGCGAATTTCTAAATCCGCTTCTTCAGCTATTTTACGAATAACCGCATTATTTAGCATCGCATCGCCACACCAATCTTCCGTAATGGCTAAAATATGAGGTTTTTCCTCTTTTAATAATGGGAAAAGTTCATCATTCGGATTTACATTGAAATTTTCGTATACTGCAAAACTTTTCTCTTTTAATATAGGCGTCGTCATTTGTTCCATATACTGGGCCATTGGGATGGATTCTTCAAAATATTGTTGTTCTGTTTTCATTATTTACTCCCCCTTTTTCTTTTATTTTGCATAAAATGTGGGCAAATTACAATTTTTAGGATTGGACGAAGAAACCCCTACAAACCAACTTTCATTGGAATGATAGGGGCAAATACTAATTAGCGTTTATTAATTTCTTCAAGAAGGATTTTGTTTACCATTGGTGGGTTCGCTTGTCCTTTAGAAGCTTTCATAATTTGACCTACTAAGAAGCCAATTGCACGGTCTTTACCGTTTTTAAAGTCTTCGATAGATTGCGGGTTCGCATCTAACACTTCTGTTACTAAGCCAAGTAATACAGCTGGGTCAGAAATTTGAACTAACCCTTTTTCTTTCACAATCTTCTCAGCATCTCCACCGTTTTTCACTAATTCACTGAAAACTTTTTTCGCAATTTTAGATGAAATTGTACCATTTGCAATTAATTTCACCATACTTGCTAAATTCTCTGGTGTTAATGCCGTTTGACTAATTTCAATTTGTTCTGCGTTTAAGTAAGCTGACACATCACCCATTAACCAGTTCGCAGAAAGCTTCGCATCCGCGCCGGCAACGACCATTTCATCAAAGAAATCTGAAATCTCTTTGTTCACAACTAGTACACTTGCATCGTAATCGTTTAACCCAAGCTCTTCAACATAACGTTTTTTACGAGCATCTGGAAGTTCAGGAATGGATTGACGAACGCGTTCTAACCATTCATCGTCAATTTTTAAATCAACTAAATCCGGCTCTGGGAAGTAACGGTAATCATCTGTACCTTCCTTCACACGCATTAAAATTGTTTTACCAGTTTTTTCATCGAAACGACGAGTCTCTTGCTTAATTTCGCCACCAGACATTAACACTTCTGCTTGGCGTTTTTCCTCATATTCAAGACCTTTTCGAACAAAGTTGAAAGAGTTTAAGTTTTTAAGCTCTGTTTTTGTACCGAATTCTTCTTGACCGTATGGACGAAGGGAAATATTCGCATCACAACGTAAAGAACCTTCTTCCATACGCACATCGGAAACACCAGTGTATTGAATAATTGATTTTAACTTTTCAAGATAAGCATAAGCTTCAGCTGGCGTACGAATATCTGGCTCTGATACGATTTCCACAAGTGGCGTACCTTGACGGTTAAAGTCAACTAATGAATAACCATCACCGTGGGTTAATTTACCCGCATCTTCTTCCATATGAAGACGGGTAATACCAATTTTTTTCGTATACCCTGGTTGACCGTCTGTACCTTCGATTTCAATTTCAATCCAACCATCATAGCCGATTGGTTTATCAAATTGAGAAATTTGGTAAGCCTTCGGATTGTCTGGGTAGAAATAGTTTTTACGGTCAAATTTTGTTTCTTGGTTTATTTTCATATTTAAAGCTAAGGCAGCCTTCATCGCAAAATCAACAACGTTTTTGTTTAACACAGGTAATACACCTGGATATCCAAGGTCGATTACTGTCGTGTTTGTATTTGGTTCAGCACCGAAATGGTTTGGTGCTGGAGAGAAAATTTTCGATTCTGTTTTTAATTCTACGTGTACTTCTAACCCGATAACTGTTTCAAAGTTCATATTTATTTACCCTCCCAAATTTGAGGAGTTTGTTTATGAAATTCTGTCGCTTGTTCGTAAGCGTAAGCCGTGCGATAGATTGTTTCCTCATCGAAATGTTTTCCGATAATTTGTAAACCTAATGGTAAGCCATTTTCAAATCCACATGGAATAGAAATAGCAGGAACACCAGCTAAATTAATCGGAATGGTTAAAATATCATTCGCATACATCGTTAATGGATCGTTGATGTTTTGACCGACTTTGAAAGCAGGTGTCGGTGCTGTTGGTCCAACAATTACATCATAGTTTTCAAATACTTTATCGTAATCTTCTTTAATAAGCGTACGAACTTGTTGAGCTTTTTTATAGTAAGCATCGTAAGTTCCAGCACTTAAAGAGTACGTTCCAAGCATAATACGGCGTTTTACTTCATCACCAAAACCTTGGCTTCGTGTTTCTTTATAAAGTTCCATTAAGTTTTTCACGCCTTCTGCACGGAAACCATAACGGATACCGTCAAAACGGGAAAGGTTAGATGAAGCTTCTGATGATGAAAGGATATAATAAGCTGCTAAAGCATATTTAGAATGAGGAAGGGATACTTCTTCTACAGTAGCACCTAACCCTTTTAAAACGTCAAGAGCTGCTAATACGGAATTTCTAACTTCTTCGTTTACCCCTTCACCTAAATATTCCTTTGGTACCGCAATACGTAAACCTTTAATGTCGCCATCTAATTTCGATACGTAGTTTGGTACAGGTACATCTGCTGAAGTTGAGTCGTTAGGGTCTACCCCTGCAATTGCTTCAAGAAGTAGAGCATTGTCATAAACGTTACGTGTAATTGGTCCGATTTGGTCTAATGATGACGCGAAGGCCACTAAACCAAAACGAGATACACGACCATAAGTAGGCTTCATACCTACTACGCCACAATATGCAGCTGGTTGGCGGATTGATCCACCAGTATCTGAACCTAGAGAAAATGGCACTTCACCTGCTGCAACGGAAGCTGCAGATGCGCCAGAAGATCCCCCTGGTACATGCTCAAGATTCCATGGGTTTTTCGTTGTTTTATAAGCGGAGTTTTCATTAGATGAACCCATCGCGAATTCATCCATATTCAATTTCCCCACGGTTACCATACCTGCTTCACGTAGTTTTTTAACTACTGTTGCATCATAAATTGGCATAAAACCTTCTAAAATTTTAGAAGCACAAGTTGTTTCTAAACCTTCTGTTACGATGTTATCTTTAACACCGATTGGTAAGCCGAATAATGGTCCCCGTTGTTCAAATGGAACTTTGTCCAACTCTAAGCTTTGCTCCATTGCTTTTTCCTTATTTAAAGCTAAGAAAGCTTGTACATCGTCATCTAGTTTTTCGATGCGAGCAAATGCTTCGTTCGTTAAATCAGCGATTTTCATCTCGCCGTTATGTAAACCTTCTTGTAATTCTTTCGATGAACGTTCAAATAACGTCATGAAGTTCCCTCCTTTTTATCGCGGTTTAGTCTTCTAAAATTGGTGGTACTTTTACTTGACCATCCACTTGCTCTTTTACGTTTAACATCATTACATCACGATCTAAACCTTTTTGGGCAACGTCTTCACGCATAACGTTAACGATCGGTAGAACGTGGGATGTTGGTTTGACATTCGTTGTATCTAATTCGCTCAATGTTTGGGCAAAATCAGTAATTTTTTCTAATTGGTTTGCAAATTTCTCTGCTTCTTCATCAGTAATCGCTAGTCGCGCTAAATGGGCAACGTGTTTTACTTCTTCTTTTGATAATTTCGCCATTTCATTACACCTCCGTTATTCTAAAGCGTGGCAATAATCAATAATAATACCATTTTTCTCATAAAAAATCACAAAATAGGACAAAAACCTGAAAGTTCTTGCACATCAATGGTCATCTACTACAAGGCCTTCATTACTTCCTATATAATCAACTATATTATCGCCTTAAACCGCGCCAATTCAAACCTATTAATAAAAATATCATAAATTAAAGGCAAATTTAATCATTTCCTAATAGATTGAGCTATTCCTTTCATACTTCAACATAAAAAAGTAGCATTAGAATGTTCTAATACTACTTTCCTAAGAAGTGATTAGTCCATATTAATAATCATAAATATGAACAAACGGCTCTTTATCACTACGTTCTTTTATTAAAAGGGCTTCCGGTCCGTTTATCGAAGTAATGCTAACTTCTATATCCACATCTTTAGGCAATTGTTGAACAATAATTCCCGATAAATATTGGGTAAATCCGATGATCTCCGTCGTACCATAAAATTGGATTGGAACCTCAATGGACAACTTTGTGAGCGTGTTATTTTGATAGAATCCTCTACCTATAACACTTGTATAATTGGAGAAATATTCATCTACTTCATGTTTAAAGTTTTGGAAGCTTTCATTAACTTCACGATATACCGCTTCTGGTGAAGACATTGGGAATGTTACGTATGCCTCATTCACATCTTGCCATTCTCCTAAATCCGATTGCCCCTTTTCTGAAATGTTATATGCAAAATAGGATCCAGGTATGATTGCATTATTTGCTTGCTGTTTAAACAAACCAATTACAATTGGAACATCCTTCAGTTCAGGACGTTGACGTAAACGGGAAATGACTTCTTTTGCGATTTCTTTCCCTTTTTGCTCGATTTCAGCATCTGGAATTTTTTCTTCAAAAGTGTCCCCGTACTGTTCTTTTTGGTAGTAGTAGATGGAATTTAAAGCAAGTCCAATCGAAATACCACCAAGTTTTACTTTATTATCATCTGTTTTAACTAGATAATTTTGTTCGACGATATGGGCAAGATAAATGGGTGCTTCTTTCGCCCTTGTTTCAGGGTCCATTTTTTCGCCGCTTTTATTAACATCAGCTGGATTTAACCCTCTTAGTTCTTCTGGTTCATCGGGATTTTGGTTACTACGAGCAAGCCAGTTACTAATTGTATCGCTATCTAAGTACTGACCTTCTTGGAAGAAGTAATTTTCTGTATCAAATACATTTTGTGAAAGGCGCATTAGTCCTTCTTCTACTTCTTTAATGTCGTACTTCGTATTAATATTAGACACGACTAATCCACGGCTAGCACTTTCCTTATACGGAACTAGCGTTTTATAATAATTATCATTTAATTGCATACTTGGGATGATTGTCGTTTCAACTTCTGCTTCAGTTTCATCTGTATCTTGTAACACTTCTGTATCTTCTTTGAATGAAGGTACACAACCTGTTAGCATTGCAACAACGACCATCGCCGGAATCCAGCGAAATCGGTTCATCGTTTGAAACTCCTTTACTGTTGTAATTGTTCAATTAGGCGGTTTTCGTCCCAAACTTCGATGCCTAGTTCATTTGCTTTAGTTAATTTTGAACCTGCATCTTCGCCGGCAATAACAAGGTCTGTCTTCTTACTTACACTACCTGTTACCGTTCCACCCAACTCTTCTATTTTCGCCTTTGCTTCATTGCGTGTCAATTGCGATAATTTTCCAGTTAAAACAATCGTTTTCCCTGCGAATGGATTGTTACCCATTTCCACTTGTACCTTTTTACCTTTATACAGCATGTTGACACCGGCTTCTTTCAGTCTCGTGATCAACGCTTGCACTTCATCACTGTCAAAATACGTAACGATGGAGTCAGCCATCTTACCACCGATTTCATAAATCGCCGTAATTTCTTCTTCCTTCGCTGCCATCAGGGCATCCATCGATTCGAACGTTTCTGCTAATAATTTGGCCGCTTTTTCACCAACATGGCGAATTCCTAGTCCAAACAGCAATCTTTCCATCGAATTTTCCTTTGAACGTTCAATTGCTTCTACTAAATTTTTCGCTGATTTTTCGCCCATTCGTTCCAGTTTTACAAGCTGCTCTGCTTCTAAGTGATAAAGGTCACTTACATCACGAATATAATTTTCACGAAGAAGTTGTTCTACTACCTTTTCTCCTAAACCGTCAATATTCATCGCGTTTCTTGAAACGAAATGTTTAATACCTTCAGCAATTTGAGCAGGACATGTTGGATTGACACAACGTAAAGCTACTTCACCTTCAATGCGGACAAGCTCGCTTCCACAAGCAATACAATTAGTTGGCATTTCAAAAGGAACAGAGTTTTCTGGACGCTGTTCTAAAATGACACCAACAACTTCCGGAATAATATCTCCTGCTTTATGAATGATCACGGTATCGCCAATACGAATATCCTTTTCGCGAATTAAATCTTCATTATGAAGGGATGCTCTTCCAACAGTTGTTCCTGCAACTTGAACCGGAGTTAAAATAGCGGTTGGTGTAATGACCCCTGTTCGACCTACCGTTAGTTCGATATCTAGTAAAGTTGTCATTACTTCTTCTGCAGGGAATTTATAAGCAATGGCCCAACGTGGACTTTTTGCTGTATAGCCTAATTCATCTTGATGAGCATAGCGATTTACTTTTACGACAATCCCATCAATTTCATACGGAAGATGAGGGCGATTTTCAGTCCACTTATTAATGAACGCAAGAACGTCGTCAATTGTTTCACAAAATTCCCGCTCTTTATTGGAAGGGAATCCTAATGTCTCTAAATAATCAAGCATTTCTGCATGGGAATCAATTCCATAAGCTTCCCCATCCCCACCAATGGCATAGATGAATGTGGAAAGGTTACGACTTGCCGCAATTTTCGGGTCAAGCTGACGAAGGGAACCAGCTGCCGCATTACGCGGGTTAGCAAAAAGTTCTTCCCCTTTATCGGCACGAGCTTTATTTAATGCTTCAAAGGATTTTTTCGGCATATATGCTTCTCCGCGCACTTCAATTGTTACAGGTTCGTTTAAACGAAGGGGGATGGCATGGATCGTTTTTAAATTGGCCGTTATATCCTCTCCAACAGTACCGTCCCCTCGGGTTGCCCCTTGAACAAATACGCCATTCTCATAGCGTAATGAGATAGCTAATCCATCAATTTTCAATTCACAAACATAGGAAAAATCGTTCCCAATCGATTGGCGAATTTTACGGTCAAAATCCCTTAAATCTTCTTCACCAAAAGCATTGGATAAGCTTAACATCGGATAATTATGAGTTACTTTCTTAAATCCTTGTAACGGAACACCGCCAACACGTTGAGTCGGCGAATCTGGATAAATTAAAGAAGGATTCTCTTTTTCCAATGCAATTAATTCATTTAAAAGCTGATCATACACCGCATCAGACACAAGGGGCTTGTCTAAAACATAGTAGGCATGACCGTACTTATGAAGAAGTTGATTTAACTCGGCAACTCGTTTTTCAATATCGTTCATTTTATTCCTCCATCTTTTCATCCATTACGAAGATAGTTCCCTTTTACCCTTTCGTAATCGGAGCAAATTTAGCAAGTAATCGTTTGATTCCTATACTTGGGAAGGCGATATCTAATTCCATGCCGTCCCCCTCACCTTTCACACTAACAACCGTTCCAGTCCCCCATTTACCGTGGACAGCTTTATCTCCAGCTTTCCATTGGAGTTGGTCACCGCCAGTCGATTGAAGGTTCGCAATTTGTGGCTTCGTTTGGACATTCCCTATCGTTCTTCGTCTTTGACTTTGAGCCCGTTGGCTACGTCCGGTACTAAATGGTAATTCATCCGCATCTATACGATGGCCGGATTTTGAAATTTGTTCGATAATGTCTTCCGAAATTTCTTGTAAAAAGCGGGAAGGCATATTGTAGCTTGAACGGCCAAATAGAGTACGAGAACCAGCACAAGTTAAATATAAACGTTGCTCCGCCCGCGTAATCCCAACATAAGCAAGTCTCCGTTCTTCTTCCATTTCCGCTGGATCGTCTAAAGAACGGGAATGGGGGAAGACATTTTCTTCCATACCGATAATAAATACAATCGGGAACTCTAATCCCTTTGCAGCATGCATCGTCATTAAGATAATACTTCCCTTTAATGTATCCTCTTTATCTAGAGCATCGATATCTGCTACTAGCGCTAAATCTGTTAAAAAGGCAATTAAAGATTTATCGTCACTACGCTCTTCGAAAGCCTTCGTAACAGATAAAAATTCTTCTATATTTTCTAAACGGCTTTCTGATTCAATCGTTTTTTCATTTTCAAGCATTGCCCGATAACCGGATTTTTCGATCACTTGTTCAACAAGCTCCGTAACGGATAAATACTCTTGCATTTTCGTAAATCCTTCGATTAACTCTCGGAATTTATCAACCGCACCTGCTGCCCTCGGAGTTAAGCCCATGAACAAAACTTCCTTCATCGCATCAAAAATGGAACGGTCTTGTTGAATAGCATATGTAGCCATTTTTTCGAACGATGTAGCCCCAATATTTCTTTTTGGCTCATTAATGATCCGAGCAAGGGATAAGTCATCATCATTGTTGGCAATTAATCTTAAATAGGCTAATAAATCTTTAATTTCTTTTCGATCATAGAATTTTGTTCCACCGACGATTTGGTAAGTCATATTCGATTTAACGAGCACTTCCTCCATCACACGGGACTGGGCATTCGTACGGTAAAGAATCGCAAAGTCATCTAATGAACGGTTTTCTTTTTCCATTAGCTTTTGGATTGTTTGCACAACAAATTGAGCTTCATCTTGTTCATTATAAGCTTTATAAAGAACTATTTTCTCTCCTTCTAAATTGTCCGTACGAAGTTTTTTAGGATATCGACTTTCATTATGTTCAATGACATCATTGGCTGCTTGTAAAATCCGTTTTGTTGAACGGTAATTTTGCTCTAATAAAATAACCTTTGCATTAGGGTAATCCTTTTCAAAGGATAAAATATTGCCGATATCAGCTCCACGCCATCTATAAATGGACTGATCTGAATCACCAACGACACAAATATTTTTAAATTTTTGTGCAAGTAATTGAACAAGTTTATATTGGGAATGGTTCGTATCTTGATACTCATCCACATGAATATATTGGAATTTATTTTGGTAGAAATCCAACACATCTGGAACACGTTCAAACAACGTAATCGTTGTCATAATTAAATCATCAAAATCTAAAGACTGATTACGTCGAAGTCTTTTTTCGTACCCCTCGTACACTTGTGCAACGACTTTCTCATAAGGATTGTTCGGGTTGCTATTTGCTTTATATTGATCTGCAGTAATACATTCGTTTTTAGCTGCACTGATAGCATTTAAAATAGCGCGAGGTTCAAAACGTTTGGAATCAATATTTAATTCCTTTAATACATTTTTTACAACAGACAATTGATCCGCAGAATCTAAAATGGAAAAGTTTTTTGAAATGCCTATTCGATCGATATTGCGTCTTAAAATGCGCACACACATGGAGTGGAAAGTAGAAACCCACATACTTTCCGTCGTACCGTTACCAAGTAAATTATCAATACGTTCGCGCATTTCCCGTGCTGCTTTATTTGTAAAGGTAATCGCTAAAATTTTCGAAGGATAAACTTCCTTTTCCACTACTAAGTAAGCAATTCGATGGGTTAAAACACGCGTTTTCCCAGAACCAGCTCCTGCCATAATTAGTAACGGTCCTTCTGTCGTTTTCACAGCTTCTGCTTGCTGTGGATTCATTCCGTTCAGTAAATTTTTCGTTATTTGTTCCATGATGCACCGCCCTTTATACAAACATTTGTTCTCAATTATACTATAACGAATTTATTCTCGCACTTGGTTTATTCATTTACAACGCCTTTTACAGCTTCTACTGTTTTTAACGCCTGTTTTAAATCGTCATATATAATATTGCCTACTACGACTGTGTCGGCAATTTGTGCCATTTCAGCTGCTTGTTCTACAGTTGTAATACCTCCACCGTAAAACAGTTTCGTGTCATTTAATACTTCCTTTACAGAAGATACTATTTCTTTATCTCCATAAGTTCCACTATATTCGATATAAAAAATCGGTAATTTAAAATAGTTTTCGGCAAGACGAGCATAGGCAATGACATCGTCCTTCGTTAAATCCGTATTGGCATTTGTTACTTGCGCTACTTTGCAATCAGGATTTAAAACGCAATATCCTTCCGCAACTAATTCGTCCCAAACCATGACGTCTCCATACTCTTTAATCGCTTCATGATGTAGGTCTTTCACCCATTTTGTCTCACGGCTATTTAAAACAGAAGGGATGAAGTAATAATCAAAACCAGCTAAAACGGATTCAACATTTGAAATTTCCAATGCAACAGGTACTGAAAAACGTCGTACTCGTAGTAAAATATCAATTACATTATCGATTGTGACACCATCTGTACCACCAACTAAAATGACATCCGTACCCGATTCACATATTTTTTCTAACGATTCATCTGAAATTTCCTTTGCTGGATCCACTTTAAACACATGTCGCCAATTTTTATAATCCATTCTTCCATTCCCACCTATCAAATTTGAAAAATCAATTGTTTTATATACGCTTACAAGTATAACGTAAACTTACATAAAGCGAAAATTACATTCTCTTTACTCAATAGAAAAAGCTGTCTAGGAAGTCTTCTTACTTTTGACTAACTAAACAGCCTAAATTTCACTTTTAAGCTTATCATTATTTAGATGCTTGGAACGGTTTCTCATCTGGATAAAGACGACCTAACATTTCATCATAAGTATCATTTCCATAATCAAAACAACGTCGAACACGAGAAATTGTTGCAGTAGATGCACCTGTTTCTTTTTTAATTGATTCATACGTTTTCTTTAAACGTAATAAATGGGCTACTTCAAACCGTTGGGCTAATGATTGAATTTCACTAATGGTACATAAATCATCGAAAAATTTATAGCATTCTTCAAGATCTTTTAATTCCAATACAGCTTTAAATAATTGGTCCGTTTGATGCCCGCGAATTTTATCGATCTGCATATTCATTCATCCTTTCTATTGCTACGAGTATGTTATAGAGGTTGCAATGCCTGGATCTGTTGGAACAAAATGAATCCACGTTTGTCCAGGTACTAATTTGACTTCACTACCATCTTCTTCTACTGCTTTCAGTACACCATCCTTGTTTTCCCAACGAACTTCTCGCATCATTCCTTGTTGGAATACATACGCGGCTCCACCAGAATGAAGGTCAATTTCACGGCGTCCTTTATTATCAATAATGGAATGTTTCATTTCAAAAATTAAAACATTGGAAAGTTTCAACGGCTCATTTGTTAAATAATCTGTTGTCACAGCGTCTCCCGATTGCCGTGTATAACGATTACTTTTTTCATCATAAGTATAAAGGCTATTAAACGAATTGTCGTTACTGTAAGTAACCGACACGGAATTTGCTTTCTCTCCTATTTTAACACTTTCATCTTCTTTATAAAAAGTATACGATACTTTTTTCTGATAAAGAAGTGAAGCGCTCACTTTATCTGCTGCGGCTTGTATATTTTCACCTGGCATATAGGAGTTATGGGGTGCAACTCGATCCTTCGATCGTTTAAACAACGTCCCATCATACGCCATTCCATTAACATGATCAACGACTCCATTTTCAAGTAATGTTCGCGCTTCTGGACTATAGCCGTGGGCAATATAAAATGCATCTAATCCGGCTGCAATTTCAACAAAATAATCCCTTGCACTACGAATCGGTCCAATATTATTAGGTAGCTCAGATTGATACAAGGCTAGTAATCTTGTAATATCCCCTTCGGCTAACATTTCATAAATGACATCAGCAGAGGCAATACCCGATTGAGGCCTTGCTTTTGGATGATTGTTAATCGTCACAACGACCGGTCGCATTGACACTTCTTCTTGTACTTTTTCACCAGTAAACGGTGTAACAAAGGATTGTTCTACGTTTTCTGATACAGGTATCGTTTCTTTTTCTTCTTCGATAGATTCTACTGATTCATTCTTTTCATCTTTCTTACCGCATCCAACTAATAGAATTGAAATAATTAATAAAAAGCACAGTCTTCTCCATCGAAACAAAAATTTTTCTCCCCCTTTAACGCATCACAGCGGGCAACATCACTTTCTTTTTCATGACATCATATATACCTCGTGGAGTGATACGAATATATGGTAAATGTGTAGCTTGTAAAAATAGTAATGTATAGACTGCATCACTATGACGATAGCCTCTTTCTTTTAGAGCAGATTTTAAAGCTAACTCATATTGAATTAATTCTTCTACATCACCGTCAAAGAGAGTTCCATTTAAGGCAAGGGGAATCGAAACTATAACTTCTTTATTTTCAACTAGCACCATTCCACCTTTTAATCTCTTTAATTCATTAAATGCTACTTTCATATCTTCTATGCTTTTTCCTATTAAAATAATTTCACCTGTATTTGAGTAGGAGGATGCAAACCCTTTTATACCAGTATCAAATCCTTTAATCATTGTGTTAACACGCCATTTTCCTTGACGGTCTACTAACATTAAATAACTTTCATCTTTTCCAAGGGGGAGTTCCTTTTTAGTAAATTGTAAACTAATAGAATATGGTTTAGTAATGACATCGTTAACCATTTCAATTCCAATCGGCATTGAAAATTGGAAATCGTCATCGGTTAAATCAAAGGATAGATTTAATGGTCCTAATCCATCCCATTGAATTTCTGAAAGGGAATTTACTTTTTGATGATTTTTCTTTAACCAAACACCTTTTGATAATACTGACTCTGGGTTTGGACTAAATGGATCGGTTAAAATATTTAATGTAGCAAAACGTCCTGTTGCCACAAGACCATGAAGATGGGTCATATTATAATATCGTGCAATATTATAAGAAGCCATATTATAAGCATCTATTGAAGAAACACCTTCGTCAAGGGCAATACGAATGCATTTATCCATTACGCCATCAAGATGGAAACTCGGTGTAGAACCATCTGTTGTCATCATTAAATGGTCAAAAACATTCAATTTTTTCTCCATAATCCCTTTAAGTAATTGGGGTAAGTCTGGTCGAATCGAAGAATGTCTTAAAGTAACATCTAATCCATGAAGAATTCTTCGTTCTACTTCTTCAACTGTCATCGCTTCATGGTCACCATCAGCGCCAAACAATTTCATACGAGCAAGCGTTTTCTCTGAGGCTCCAGGAAAATGCCCCTCTACTTTTTTCCCTTTATTTTTAGCTAGTTGTATCCAATGAAGCATTAAATCATCACCGCGGACTAAACGTGGCCATCCTGTCAATTCTCCCCCAAGAATCACATCATCTCGTTCAAGCCATTCTAAAACAGATTTATTTGTAAATAATTCATCTTCGTTGTCGAGTTCCGTTTGGGAATCAAACCGAACCCACCAATAGAAAGAAAAAGGTAATTTTTTCAGCTGGTTCAACAATGAAAACGCTTTCTGATTTGGGAGTGAAAAAACAAAGTTCATATTATCTGCGATAAAAGTTGTTGTTCCACTTTGTGCAGAAAAATTTGCAAAGGAGTGTGGATTATATAATTGGAATGGATGTACATGGGGTTCAATATAACCCGGAACAACCACTTTCCCTTCTAAATCCATTACCTCTGTATTATCCAAATTAGAAGGCATTTCCTTACCTACATAAACAATACGATCAGCTAAAATCCAAATATTTCCTACTAACCATTGTTTGAATACACTATGTAAATAACGTGCATTTTTTAAAACGATTGTTGGCGCTTTGTTTCCGTCAATGACAGCTACTTGTTTTCTTATTTCATCTATTTTCCATGTAGACTTTGGCATTTGTAACACTCCCTTCTATTTCTTATAATATTTATTTTGTTTATTCGCTATTTATACGCACATACTAACTTTGCTCAAAAATTGTTCAAATATTTATTTGAGTTGCAAGGAATTTAATGGTTTTATCGTATCACAGCACTTTTTTATATTAAAGTGTTTTATTTGGAATTATATTCTAATAAAAGGAGTGGAACTTTACATGGAAGAAAACATTTCTGAAAGAAGTGGATTTGTCCGTTTAGCCCTTGGTACAGGTTTAACAGCTTGCGGTATTGCCCACCTGGCAAAAGAATCCGGAAATCGTGGTTTAGGGGCACTGTTCGTTGCTGCTGGTGCTATGAAAGTGGCAGAAGGGATTTTTCTATATTGTCCCACAAAGGCATTCATTAATTCAAACGTAAAAAATGCCGTTTCAACGACTTTTGATGAATATTTAGATGGCGATAGCATTATGCAGCAATTTAATCAATCCTATGAGAGCCGATGGGGTACAGGTAACTCCTCTAATAGTACATCCCAATCATCAAGTTCTGGTTCTTCCACAATGCAAAATTTTGCAAATGCTGCTTCACAAGTAGCTCAAACCGTCTCGAATGTTGCTCCAAGCGGAACAATGGCCAATACAGCATCTCAAGTAGCAAAAACAGTGGCGGATACGGTGTCGGGAAATCAATCTAATCAAAACAATAATCAAAGTAATAATCAAAGTAATAATCAAAACAGTAATCAATCTGGTTCAAACAATTCTACAAAAAGTAAAAAGTCAGTAATTAACCCTAGTTAAAATTCATTTTTCTTAAAAAAGAATGGCAAGAAGTCGAAGAGATTCGATTCTTGCCATTGTTCATTATTGGAATGTTCTCCAACCGATATCTTTACGGTAGAAAAATTTCCCCCACTGTTGTTCGTTAATACTTGCATACACTTTTTCTTGTGCTTCTTTTAAAGTATTTGCCTTTGCAGCAACGAGTAGGACACGGCCACCATTACCTACAAAGTGACTATCCACTAATTTCGTCCCTGCATGGTAAATATCAAACTTCTCAGTCAAATCAGCTAAATCCGGAAGAGGATTGCCCTTCTCCACATCTCCTGGATAGCCTTCTGCAGCAATTACAACACCTAACATCGCATCATCTGACCATTGTAAATCAAAATATTGTTCTTCCATTAATGCCTTCATAAATAATCCAAAATCTGAAGTCATTCGTGGAAGTACAACTTGTGTTTCGGGATCACCAAATCGAGCATTAAATTCAATCACTTTTGGTCCTTCGTTTGTTAATATTAATCCTGCATATAAAATACCCGTAAAGGAAACACCCTCTTCCTCCATCGCCTTTACAGTTGCTTCTACAATTTCAATATAGGCACGTCTCACATACTCTTGCGGAATTTGAGGGACTGGGGAATACGCACCCATTCCTCCTGTATTTGGTCCTTTATCACCGTCGTAAGCTCGTTTATGATCTTGGGCAATAACCATTGGATAAATTTGTCCTTTATGAACAAATGACATGAAGGAAAACTCTTCTCCGTCCAAAAATTCTTCAATCACAACCCGTGAAGAAGAATCGCCGAAACGTTGGTTCCCAATCATATCGTAAATGGCATCGCATGCTTCTTGTTCTGTCATTGCGACGATTACACCTTTACCAGCTGCTAATCCGTCCGCTTTGACAACTATTGGTGCACCTTGTTGTTTCACATATTCAACAGCCTTTTCTGCATCCGTAAACGTTTCATAAGCTGCCGTTGGAATGTTGTACTTTTTCATTAATGTCTTCGCATAAGACTTACTACCTTCTATTTGAGCAGCCGCCTTCGTAGGGCCAAAAATCGTTAACCCACGTAATTGGAAAAAGTCGACAATACCTGCTGCCAATGGCTGTTCGGGACCAACAAAGGTAAGGTCAACCGCATTGTCCTTTGCAAATTGGGCAAGACCAGCAAAATCCATTGCATCAATCGGTACTACTTCCGCATCTTGTCTCATTCCGTCATTCCCTGGCGCAACAAACACTCTATTGACTGAAGGGGAATGATTAAATTTTTTCACTATAGCATGTTCACGCCCGCCACTACCGACCACAAGAATATTCATGTGAGATAGCCTCCTTATTTACTCGATGTCCAATGTATCCTCCAAAGGAAACGCTCGCCTCATGACGAGCGTTTTGCCATTTCATACTGTATTCATAATTAATGTTTAAAATGACGAATACCTGTAAATACCATCGCGATACCATACTCATTCGCTTTATCGATTGAATCTTGGTCTTTGATGGAGCCGCCTGGTTGAATAATCGCTGTAATACCAGCTGCCGCTGCTGCCTCTACTGTATCACTCATTGGGAAGAAAGCATCTGAAGCTAATGCAGCTCCCTTCGCTTTATTACCAGCTTGTTCTAATGCAATTTTAGCAGAACCAACACGATTCATTTGCCCCGCTCCAACACCTAAAGTCATTTGTGCGTCCGTTACAACGATCGCATTCGATTTCACGTGTTTTACAACGGACCAACCAAGTTTTAATGCTGCCCATTCTTGTTCCGTCGGTTTACGATCAGTTACAACTTGGATATTTGCATCATTTAATCCATAGGCATCATCTTCTTGAACTAATAAGCCACCTTCTACGGAAACTACTTTAAATGGATCTTGCTTCTCTTGAGCGAAGTTGATTGCCATTAAACGGATGTTTTTCTTTTTCGTTAAAATTTCTAATGCCTTTTCCGTAAACGAAGGAGCAATAATGATTTCTAAGAAAATACCGCTTAGTTTTTCAGCGGTTGCTTCATCTACTTCGCGATTTAAAGCAATAATTCCTCCAAAAATTGAAGTTGGATCTGCCTCGTACGCTTTATCAAAGGCTTCTTCAATTGTTGTACCTGTTCCTACACCACATGGATTCATATGCTTAACGGCTACCGCTGCTGGAATATCGAATTCCTTCACGATTTGAAGCGCTGCATTTCCATCTTGAATGTTATTATAAGATAATTCTTTTCCATGTAATTGAGTAGCATATGCTAATGAGAAATCAGATCCTAGACGTTTTTGGTAAAATGCCGCTTTTTGATGTGGGTTTTCTCCATAACGTAACGTTTGTTTTAATTCATAAGTAATGGTTAAGTTTTCTGGGAATAATTCTTCCGTTAAGTAGTTCGATATGTAAGAATCGTAGGCCGCTGTATGACGGAATACTTTTGCAGCTAGTTCACGGCGTGTTTCAATCGTTGTCGACCCTTGATTTTTTAATTGTTCCAGAACTTTCGGATAATCATTGGAATCGACAATAACCGTTACATATTGATGGTTTTTTGCAGCAGAACGTAACATTGTTGGACCGCCGATATCGATATTTTCAATCGCATCATCCCATGTTACATCGGGCTTTGAAATTGTCTCAACGAAGGGATAAAGATTAACGCAAACAATTTCAATTGGTTCAATCCCATGTTCGTTCATTTGGGCTTGGTGGGAAGGATCGTCAAACTTTCCTAAAAGTCCACCATGAATCATTGGGTTTAATGTTTTTACACGACCATCTAGAATTTCTGGGAACTTTGTAACTTCATCAACCGCTGTTACAGGAACACCATTTTCTTGTAACATTTTTTTCGTACCGCCTGTTGATAAAATTTCATAATCTAATGCTACTAATTCCTTTGCAAATTCTAGAATACCATCTTTATTAGAAACACTTATAAGTGCACGTTTCGTCACGAAAAAGACCTCCAATTTTTATAACAAATATGTAAAATAATCGGGAATCCAACAAGGTGGTACCCTCTTATTCAAAATTAATTTTCAAATAGCTTTTTTAAAGTGTTCGTATATAACTCATGTTCCAGCTCATGGATTCGTTTTTCTGTTGCTTCTCGATCCCCTTCAACTACTTCTACGGCAGCTTGACTAAGAATCGGGCCTGTATCCATTCCTTCATCAACAAAGTGAACCGTTACACCGGTAATTTTGACGCCATGCTCCATTGCCTGTCCAATGGCATCTTTACCTGGAAAGGATGGTAATAAAGACGGGTGAATATTGACAATCCTTTTTGGAAAGGCAGCTAGTAATGTTTGGCCAATTATACGCATATAACCCGCAAGGACAATCCATTCTACCTCTTTATCTCGAAGTTGTTTTATAATCTCTCGTTCATAATGAGCCTTTGATTCATAGTTTTTTGCTTGAAATGCAAAGGTAGGGATTTGAAAGTTTTGTGCCCTTTCTAAGACAAATGCGTCAGGCTTATCCGTTACAACAAGCTTTATTTGAGCATTTAATTCCCCTCGGAGAATCGCCTCTTGAATCGCTTGGAAATTGCTCCCACTTCCTGAGGCAAACACCGCAATTTTCGTCGTCATTATATTAAACTCCCATCATGCTCGCCGTTAAAGTGGACGCCTTCACCTTTTACAACACGACCAATTTGATAAGCCTTTTCCCCATGTTCTTCAGCAATCGCTATTACCTTTTGAGCTTCTTCGGCAGGTACTGAAAGCACGTAACCTATCCCCATATTAAAGACGTTATATAAATCTTTATCAGCTAAAGCTCCTTTATCCTTTAAAAATTCAAAAATAGGAAGAATTGGCCAAGAGCCTAAATTAATCTCCGTTGCTAAACCTTCTGGCATCATACGAGGTAAGTTTTCATAAAAACCTCCACCAGTAACGTGGGCCATTCCATGAACATTTACTCGTTTTAACATGTCTAGCACAGGTTTTGCGTAAATTTTCGTTGGTACAAGAAGGGCCCCACCGATTGGTCCTAGCTCTTCGTATCCTTTTACGACTTCATGTACCTCGTATCCATTATCCTCAAATAGGATTTTGCGAACTAATGAGTATCCATTTGAATGAACACCACTTGAAGCAAGACCGATTAACACGTCACCTTCTACAATGTTTTCACCCGTTACAACCTTCGCCTTTTCTACTGCACCTACTGCAAAGCCTGCTAAATCATACTCATCTTCATCGTAAAGCCCCGGCATTTCGGCCGTTTCTCCACCTATTAAGGCGCTACCAGCTTGTACACAACCGTCAGCAACACCCTTTACGATTTGTTCAATTTTCTTCGGATCTGCCTTTCCAACCGCAACATAATCTAAGAAATAAAGGGGTTCTGCACCTTGTGCTACAATATCATTTACACACATCGCTACACAGTCTACACCAATCGTATCGTGTTTATCGACCATAAATGCAAGTTTTAATTTTGTCCCAACACCATCAGTTCCTGAAATTAAAACCGGTTCTTTTAAGTTTAGGGAGGACAAGTCAAACATGCCTCCGAAGCCTCCAAACGTACCCATTACACCTAAACGATTTGTGCGTTCAACGTGTGACTTCATACGTTTGACCGCTTCGTAACCAGCTTCTATATTAACGCCTGCTTGTTCATATGCTTTAGACATGAGTTAAATCCTCCTTAACTATGTTGTAGTTCCTTTTCATGGGGTAAAACTGTATCTGGGAAAATTTCGGTTGGATATTCACCGGTAAAGCAAGCCATGCAAAGTCCACGATTTGGATCATCAAAAGGTCTGGATGTAGCTTCCACAAGTCCTTCTACAGAAAGGAATGTTAAGGAATCTGCACCAATGGCATCCCGTATTTCTTCGACATTTTTACTTGAAGCAATTAACTCTTCACTTGTAGACGTATCTATACCATAGAAACAAGGGTTTTTCATCGGTGGTGATGAAATGACAACATGCACTTCAGTTGCACCTGCTTCTTTTAACATGTTGACAATACGACGGGAAGTTGTACCACGAACGATGGAATCATCCACCATAATGACCCGTTTTCCCTTTACTACTTGAACGACTGGAGAAAGCTTCATTTTCACTCCGCGCTCACGGAGCTCCTGAGTCGGTTGAATAAACGTACGGCCGGTATAGCGATTTTTAATTAACCCTAGTTCATAAGGAATACCGCTTTCTTCAGCAAAGCCGATTGCTGCTGAAATAGACGAATCTGGTACACCCGTTACGACGTCTGCTTCAATTCCAAAACATTCTTTCGCCAGTTGTTTTCCCATCCGTTTACGAGCCATATGGATATTAATTTGATCTATGTTAGAATCTGGACGTGCGAAGTATACATATTCCATCGCACACATTGCCCGTTTTTCAGCTTCAACAAAACGATCTTCTTCAATTCCTTTATCGGAAATGATTAAAAGTTCCCCTGGCTCCACTTCCCGAATATACTCCGCCCCAATTAAGTCAAAGGCGCAAGTTTCTGAAGCGACTACATACGCATCTCCTAATTTTCCAAGGGACAAAGGACGTAAGCCATTGCAATCACGGGCAACCATCATACTATCCTTCGTAATGATTAAGAACGAAAAGGCACCCTTTAATAAGGACAGGGCTTCTTTTACTTGCGCACGGAAACCAGGTTTTTTACTTTTCTTAATTAAATGGACAACTACTTCTGTATCAGAAGTGGAATGAAAAATGCTTCCGGATCGTTCTAAATGTTGTTTTAAATGATTGGCATTTACTAAATTCCCGTTATGAGCTATCGCTAATGTACCTGTAGAAGAGCGGAATAATAAAGGTTGAACGTTTTCAATTCCGCCACCACCAGCCGTCGTATAACGAACATGACTAATAGCCGCATTTCCTTTTGCACTTTTTAGTTTTTCTTCGTTAAATACATCGTTTACAAGTCCTTCACCTTTTACCGCCCGAAGTTGCTGACCGTCAGTTACAACGATACCAGCTCCTTCTTGACCACGGTGTTGAAGAGCATGAAGACCATAATAGCTTAATTGGGCTGATTCCGGATGTCCCCAAATACCAAATACGCCGCACTCTTCATTTAAGCCTCTGATTTCACCAAGCATGGGATTGCTCCTTTCCAAGCAGAACGGAATTCCTCCACTGCACCTTCTACAAGAATACCCGTATCACCATTAATCGTTATTTTTCCATCGTCCGTTACAATACCGATTTTCTTTGCATCAGGAATCATTGATTCAAAGGCTGCTGCCTTATCTTCTTTCACTGTTACAACAAAGCGAGATTGGGATTCGCTAAATAAAGCAGTTACTGCAGAACCTTCTAGCGTTACATAGACACCTAGTTTGTTAGAAGCAAATGTTTTTTCCACTAAAGCAACCGCTAAACCACCTTCAGAAACGTCATGGGCAGATTGTACAAGCCCTTCTCGAATAGCTGATAAAATTGCTTCTTGGCGATTTGCTTCCACATGTAAATCAATCTGTGGCGCTTTCCCGAAGATTTTTCCATAAACAAGCTTTTGCAATTCTGATCCGCCAAACTCTGTAGTTGTTTCGCCTACTACGTAAATGACATCTCCAGCTTCCTTCACTTGTTGTGTCGTAACGTGGGCCAAATCTTCTACTAAACCAACCATACCGATTGTTGGTGTCGGATAAACGGCTTCACCTGAACGTTCATTATATAAAGAAACGTTTCCGCCAATTACTGGTGAATTCAATACTTCACATGCCGCTGCAATACCATCAGCTGATTTTTCAATTTGCCAGAAAATCTCAGGTTTTTCTGGGTTACCGAAGTTTAAACAGTCTGTAATCGCAAGCGGTTTACCACCTGATGCAACGATGTTACGAGCCGCTTCTGCAACGGCAATTTTCCCACCCGTTTCCGGATCTAAATAAATGTAGCGAGAATTACAGTCAGTCGTCATCGCAAGACCTTTATTTGTACCACGTACTCGCAATACTGCTGCATCTGAACCAGGTGCTACGACAGTGTTTGTACGTACTTGGTAATCGTATTGATCATAAACCCATTCTTTCGAAGCAATAGTTGGTGCTTTTAATAATGATTTTAATGTTTCTTTAAAATCTGCTACTTCTGGTTCACGATTTTCGATTGCTTGGAATTCAGCAAAGTATGCCGGTTCTTTAGACGGTTTATAATAAACCGGTGCATCCTCTGCCAATGCATCGGCAGGAACTTCTGCAACGACTTCCCCTTTATGAAGTAAACGAAGCATTTTATCGTCTGTAACACGACCGATGGCAACAGCATCTAAACCATATTTATCGAAAATTGCTTTAATTTCATCTTCTCGTCCCTTTTTTACGACAATTAACATACGTTCTTGAGATTCTGATAACATCATTTCATAAGCAGTCATCCCTGTTTCACGCTGAGGAACTAAATCTAAGTTCATTTCAACTCCTGAACCCGCCTTTGAAGCCATTTCCGCTGAAGATGAAGTTAGACCGGCTGCTCCCATATCTTGAATTCCGACTAGTGCATCGGATTTAACCACTTCTAAACACGCTTCAAGAAGAAGTTTTTCCATAAATGGATCTCCTACTTGAACTGCAGGGCGTTTTTCTTCAGAAGCTTCTGACAGTTCTTCGGAAGCGAATGTTGCACCATGAATACCATCTCGACCTGTTTTCGCCCCTACATACATCACGGTATTTCCTACTCCAGCAGCAATACCTCGTTGAATATCTTTATGGTCAATTAAACCGACACACATGGCATTGACTAATGGGTTACCTTCATAGCAAGGATCAAATTGAATTTCCCCACCTACTGTTGGAATACCGATACAGTTACCGTACCCAGCTATTCCTGCAACGACTTCTTCAAATAAATATTTGCCTCGCTCTGATTGTAATTCCCCAAAGCGTAATGAATTTAACATAGCAATTGGACGAGCACCCATGGAGAATACGTCACGGATGATACCCCCTACACCAGTTGCAGCCCCTTGATATGGTTCAATAGCAGAAGGATGGTTGTGGGATTCCATTTTAAAAACGACCGCTTGTTCATCGCCAATATCAACAATCCCTGCCCCTTCACCAGGCCCTTGTAATACTTGCGGACCTTTTGTCGGGAACTTGCGTAATACCGGTTTTGAGTTTTTATACGAACAGTGTTCAGACCACATAACTGAAAACAATCCAGTTTCAGTCCAGTTTGGAAGGCGACCTAAAATGTTGCATACCATGTCATATTCTTCATCTGACATACCCATTGTGGCATATAGCTTTTGCTCTTTAATTTGCTCTTGGTTAGGTTCGAAACTAGCTGACATGTGATTCCCTCCACTGTTTGACAATAGATTTAAATAGTTTTAGACCGTCGTTACTGCCAAGTAATGCATCGACAGCACGTTCTGGGTGAGGCATCATACCAAGTACGTTTCCGCGCTCATTTACAATTCCCGCAATATCTTCTATACTACCGTTTGGATTTTCTCCCGCATAAGTAAAGACAATTTGATTATTCGCCTTTAATTGAGCTAATGTTTCTTCATCACAGAAGTAGTTACCTTCTCCGTGGGCAATCGGTATATTAATCACTTCTCCTGCTTCATATTGACTCGTAAATAATGTATTGTTGTTTTCTACTTTTAATTGAATTGTTCGGCACATAAATTTTAAATTTTTATTTCGAAGTAAAGCACCTGGAAGTAAACCGGCTTCCGTTAAAATTTGAAATCCATTACATACACCTAGAACTGGTTTTCCTGCTTCTGCGCATCTTTTTACTTCTGCCATTACGTTAGATTGGTTCGCCATTGCGCCACAACGTAAGTAATCCCCGTAGGAGAAACCACCTGGAACTAAAATGCCATCAAATTCGCTTAAATCTGTAGCATCATGCCAAACATATTCCACCTCTTCACCAAGCTCATCCTTAATGGCATGGTACATATCGATGTCACAGTTTGACCCAGGAAAAACGAGTACTGCGAATTTCATGATTAGTTAGCCTCCTCGACTTCATAGCGGTAATCTTCAATCACTGTGTTTGCAAGCAGCTTTTCACACATTTCTTTGACAAGAGTATCAAGGTCACGTTCAGTATCATCAATTACAACTTCTAAATATTTGCCGATACGTACGTCTTGCACTTCGTTATATCCCATTTTTGCTAATGAGCCTTGGACTGCTGAACCTTGTGGATCTAGTACACTTTCGCGTAATGTAATGTAAATTTTAACTTTCGTCATCTCTATTTGCCTCCAAGTCTAGAAAGAATAATTTCATATACTTCTATTAAACTACCTAAGTCACGACGGAATACGTCTTTATCTAGCTTTTGTTTTGTTTCGGCATCCCATAACCGGCAAGTATCTGGTGAAATTTCATCTGCCAGTAAAACATTGCCTTCTTTGTCACGGCCAAATTCAAGCTTAAAGTCTACTAAAATAACCCCTACATCTTCAAAGATTGGTTGAAGAATACTATTAACCTTCAAACCTAGCTCGTATAACGTTGCTACTTCCTCTTTTGTAGCAATCCCTAAAATATCAATATGGTCGTTATTAATAATCGGATCACCAAGGGCATCGTCTTTATAGTAAAATTCTACGATTGTCCGTTTTAAAGGAGTTCCTTCTTCTACACCAAGTCTTTTTGCCAAACTACCGGCAGCAATATTACGAACGACTACTTCAATTGGAATAATGTCCACTTTACGTACTAGTTGTTCATTGTCTGAAATACGTTCGATAAAATGAGAGTCAATTCCATATTCTTTTAATCTTTCGAAAATTAATGTGGTAATGCGGTTATTTAGTATCCCTTTCCCATCTATCTCTGCTTTTTTTTCACCGTTAAATGCAGTAGCACTGTTTTTATATTCAACGAACAAGATGTCTTCTTGTTCAGTTTGATATAAACGTTTTGCCTTTCCTTCATACAAAAGCTGACCTTTATTCATGACCCGTGCCTCCAATTATTTTGACATGTCCCTCTCCCTAATCTTTAGCGAGAGGGAATGTCATTGATTCAATTTCTCAAGTAGAAAAATAAATTAATTTAATCCAAGACGTTCAAAAATCATATCAACATTTTTAATGTGGTAGTTATAGTCGAAGCAATCATCAATTTCTTCTTTAGTTAAAAGTGAAGAAATTTTCTCGTTTGCTTCTACTAATGGACGGAACTGAATTTGTTCGTCCCAAGCACGAGCAGTTAATGGTTGTACTGTGTCATATGCCTCTTCACGTACTAACCCTTTATCAATTAAAGCAAGTAGAATACGTTGTGAGTAAATTAAACCGAAAGTACGGTCCATATTACGTTTCATGTTTTCAGGGAAAACCGTTAAGTTTTTCACGATATTTCCGAAACGATTTAACATGTAATTTAAGCCAATCGTCGCATCTGGTAGGATGACACGTTCTGCAGATGAATGGGAAATATCGCGCTCATGCCATAAAGAGACATTTTCATAAGCTGTTAACATATATCCACGGATTAAACGAGCTATCCCTGTCATATTTTCGGAACCGATTGGGTTACGTTTATGCGGCATTGCTGAAGACCCTTTTTGTCCTTTTGCAAAAGCTTCTTCAACTTCACGCGTCTCTGATTTTTGTAGACCGCGGATTTCCGTAGCAAATTTCTCAATAGAAGTAGCAATTAAAGCTAACGTTGAGAAATATTGTGCATGGCGGTCACGTTGTAATGTTTGAGTTGAAATTGGTGCAGCAGCTAAACCTAATTTTTCACAAACATATTGTTCAACAAAAGAATCAATGTTTGCATACGTACCAACAGCACCTGAAATTTTACCCGTTTCAATAACTTTAGCAGCTGCTTCAAAACGTTCTAAGTTACGTTTCATTTCTTCACGCCATAAAGCAAGTTTTAGCCCAAATGTAGTTGGTTCTGCATGAACACCGTGGGTACGCCCCATCATGACTGTATATTTATGTTCTTTTGCTTTTTCAGTTAAAATGTCAATGAAGTTGTTAATATCTTTACGTAAAATGGCATTCGCTTGTTTAATTAAATATGAAAGTGCTGTATCTACTACGTCTGTTGATGTTAAACCGTAGTGAACCCATTTCCGTTCTTCACCTAACGTTTCCGAAACGGCACGAGTAAAGGCTACTACATCGTGGCGTGTTTCTTGTTCAATTTCATAAATACGGTTAATGTCAAAGGAAGCATTTTGGCGAAGTAATGCTACGTCTTCCTTTGGAATTTCACCAAGTTCAGCCCAAGCCTCACATGCTAAAATTTCAACTTCTAACCAAGCTTTGAATTTATTTTCTTCTGTCCAAATTGCGCCCATTTCGGGGCGAGTATAACGTTCAATCATTGTTTCTTCTCCTTTTATTCCGACCAAATGCCAGAATTCTCGATTTGATAAAGTGTTTCGTCAATTTTATCGGTCAGTATTGTCACATGTCCCATTTTACGATTCACTTTTGCTTCAGTTTTCCCATAAAGATGGATTGACCAATCAGAATGTTTTGAAATGGAATTACTTAACGGCACAACATGTTGACCTAAGACATTCACCATAATTGCAGGCGACATAAGTTTCGGTTTGCGAAGAGGCCATCCGCAAACGGCACGAATATGTTGTCCAAATTGAGAAATGTTACAAGCTTCAATGGAATAGTGGCCCGAGTTA
This sequence comes from Ureibacillus sp. 179-F W5.1 NHS, assembly GCF_045369345.1. Classification (NCBI taxonomy): domain Bacteria; kingdom Bacillati; phylum Bacillota; class Bacilli; order Caryophanales; family Caryophanaceae; genus Ureibacillus; species Ureibacillus sp. 179-F W5.1 NHS. The sequence continues at coordinate 33,717 of NZ_JBIQFG010000026.1, forward strand.
TGTGGTCTAGGTGCTAATTCATTCATCATAATGTCACCATTTTCTAAGACGAACATTTCAACGGCTAATGTTCCAACAAGCTGTAAATAATTTGCAATTTTCTTCGCTGCCTCTATGGCTTTGTCATAAGTTTCATTAGAAATCCGTGCAGGTACAATCGTTTCATGTAAAATGTGATGCACGTGAATGTTTTCTCCTACAGGAAGACAATAGTTCTCCCCATAACCGTTACGTTGGACAATGACAGATATCTCTTTTTCAAAAGGGACAAAACTTTCCGCTACACATGGGGAATGTTCAAATAACTTTTCAGCTAATGGCAAGTCCTCTTTTGAATTTAATTGTTGTTGACCTTTACCATCATATCCACCACGTGCCGTTTTCACAATACATGGGTAGCCAATTTTGTCGATTTGCTCTAATAATTCTTCATACTGATTTGCTACAATATATGGAGCTACTGGACAACCCGCTTCTACTATCGCCGATTTTTCTGTAATGCGATTTTGAGTAATGCGGACTAATTCTGCTCCTTGAGGTACATAAGCGATTTCTGTTAATCTCTTTAAACCTTCATAGTCTATATTTTCAAATTCGTAAGTAATAACATCACTGACTTCAGCTAATTCTTCTAATGCCGCTTCGTCATCATAGGGTGCTACAATTCGCACATCGGCAATTTGCCCACAAGGAGAATCAATCGACGGTTCCAGTACAGCAATTTTATAGCCCGCTTCCTTAGCAGAAAGTGCCATCATGCGACCTAATTGACCTCCCCCAATAATTCCAATCGTTTGGCCAGGATAAATAATCTTTGTCATAGTAGATTACCTGTACTTTCCAACACTTGCTGTTTAATGGATTCTCGACGGTCATCTAGCTTATTGGCTAATTCACGATCGGTAATCGATAAAATTTGAGCTGCTAGTAAACCTGCGTTTATAGCTCCCGCTTTTCCAATTGCTACCGTTGCTACGGGAACTCCACCAGGCATTTGTACAATTGACAATAATGAATCCAATCCATTTAATGCTCTTGACTGAACTGGTACACCGATAACAGGTAAAGTCGATTTAGCAGCAACCATTCCTGGTAAGTGTGCTGCACCACCTGCCCCTGCGATAATGACTTGAATACCTCTTGCACGAGCATTCTCTGCATATTCAAACATAAGGTCTGGCGTACGATGTGCCGATACGACTTGTTTTTCGTAGGGCACTTGTAATTCATCAAGAATTTCACATGCATGTTTCATCGTTTCCCAGTCACTGGAACTTCCCATAATGACACCGATTTTTGGATTCATTTATTTCTCTCCTTCAATCTTTCGCTTTATGTAACTTCAATATGATGCTTTCATTCTCTCAATCTTTTCTATTAAACGATAAAAAAGTCCTCAAATAATCCACTTTCTCTAATGCAAAAGAAAGCAGAATACTTGAGGACATTAATTTGAAAGAAAATGTAGCGGACATTATCTGTACCCACACCTTTCTAAACGCCAAAAGTTTGCTTTCCCGCATAGTCCGACATTTACGGTGCCGGGTAGAGACACTAGAGCCATATTCTCTAGCATATATGTGGGAGGTCTTATTTAATAATCCATTTCACTTTAGTGTAAAATAACCACTAAAGGTTAAACAACTCACATTTGGAAGGTAAGATGTTTATTTCCTAACATCATTTTAACAAGGTATAAACAGAAAATCAACGAAAAAATGCGAACGATAAATTTTCAGAAAACAATAATGTTCGTGTTTTGGTCAAATTATTTTTCAATCGCCCATTAAAATTCCTTTAAATTTAATTTTTTGCCGTAAATATGTTGGTTCTCCATCCACTATATGAAAAACCGGTTCTTCCTTACGCCCCATTGGCATATAGCCTTCTTTTTTCATTCGTTCAAGACATTGTTCGATTGTTTCATTTTCATTTACTTCAAACCATATTTGTTTTTTACTCATACATAATTCCTTTCAACTGTTCATTGTTCTATTTATTTTAACAAACATTTCATTTTTTAAAGGACAATCTAATAAGGTTACGTAAATTTATATATAATTTACCCATTTTTGTTCCATCCTTAAAAATTTTTAAAATCAGAAAGTTTTCTCATTAATTTCTAATTAAAGTTCTGTATTATCAATTATATAAGTAAGCGAAAAAGTGAGTTGATTAGATGAAGCATAAAATTTTAATCATTGAAGATGAAGAAAACATTGCTCGCGTCCTACAACTGGAACTAGAATTTGAAGGTTATGAAACGGACGTGGCACATACAGGTACATCTGGGCTTATTAAGTACCGGGAAGGACAGTTTGATTTAGTATTATTAGATTTAATGTTGCCAGAGATGCATGGTTTAGATGTGTTAAAAAGAATTCGTGCAACCGAACAAACAACCCCTGTCATTTTATTAACTGCTAAAAGCGAAGTGGAAGATAAGGTAAAAGGTTTAGACCTAGGAGCAAACGATTATGTAACAAAACCGTTTGAAATCGATGAATTGTTAGCACGTATTCGAAATACGATACGTTTCTCTAAACAAAGGGAGGAAATAGTAGCTGAGAAGAAAGACGAACACCTTTTAAACTATGGCCACTTATCGATCCACGAACAAACTCGGGAAGTTGTTTATTTTGAAAAAACGATTGATTTAACACCAAGGGAATACGACTTATTGTTATTTTTACTGAAACATCCAAAACAAGTTTTAACAAGGGAGCAAATTTTAGAGGCTGTATGGGGATTTGATTATTACGGTGATACAAATGTAGTAGATGTTTATATTCGATACGTACGACAAAAACTGGATTCTTCTAATCCAACTCCTATTATCCAGACGGTACGTGGTGTTGGATACGTTTTAAAGGAGTCTCCTCATGAAACTTAGAACGAAAATTCATCTATATACAACTTTACTCATGTTAGTTTTATTGATCGTCATGAACAGTGGTGTTTATTTACTTTATGAGCAACTAGCGATTAATACGGAATATAAACAACTAAAATCCGATAGTGAGGAGCTTCTGACTGTCTTTAATAATTTATCCGATGTGACAGATCCGAGTATTGTGTTACGGGCATATATGCCAACCAATGGAGCAGTTCATGTGTTAAATGAAACGGGGAATGAAATTTTCTCGGTTGAAGCCCTTTCCTTTGAACCTATTCAATTCGAAGTAGGTAAAAACGAGGATTATGCCATGAGTGAAATAGATGGACTTCCTATTATTATGCTGGAAACTCCAGCTATTTGGAATGATGGCAGCATTGTAACCCTTCAGCTCATACAACGGTTAGATGATGTTGCCAAAAACTTAAATCTTTTAAAGCTTATTTTAATTGCCGTAACAGCTCTTGTAGCCATCCCCCTTCTATTATCCAATATGGGGCTTAGTCGAATTATTTTAAAACCATTAGAACGTTTAAGTGAAACAATGAAGAAAAATGCCACTTCTAAAACTTATGAAAAAATCGACAAGGTGGATGTAGGAAAAGATGAACTTGCAGAAATTGGTCGAACGTTTAATGGCATGATGGAGGCACTTGAAACAAACTATCGTAAGCAAGAACAATTTGTATCTAACGCTTCCCATGAACTTAAAACTCCCCTTACTGTCATTGAAAGTTATGCGAAGCTTTTACTACGACGTGGATTTACAAACGAAAAGGTTGCAACAGAGGCATTGGAAGCTATCGTTAACGAATCATCGCGCATGAATGATTTGATTGTACAGATGCTTGAATTAGCTAAAAATAAAGAGCGTACTTCCCTTACTATCCATAAAGTAGATATTGCCCAATTGCTTGAAAATACTTTATCCCAAATGCAGCATGCCTATAATAGACCCTTTGAGTTGAAAAGAGAATCACGGCTTTATGCTTATACTGATGAACAGAAGCTAAAGCAGCTTTTATATATATTATTGGATAATGCAAGAAAATATAGTGATGATAAAATCATCGTAACATCAGCAAAACTTGGGCATTCTATTTCCATTACAATTCAAGATTTTGGAGAAGGTATTCCAAAGGATCAACTTCCCCATCTATTTGATCGATTTTATCGAGTAAATAAAGATCGAAATCGTAAAACTGGTGGTACAGGACTTGGTTTAGCCATTGCAAAGGAATTATCCGAACGTCTACAGATTGAAATAAAAGTCGAAAGCGAATTAGGAGTAGGTTCTTCCTTTACATTACTTATCCCTATACAAAACGATTTAAGCGAGGAGGATAACCGATGACAAATTATACGAAATGGATGATTTCTTTAGTTGTATTAATGTTAGCCGTTACCGTATTTGTCGTGTGGATTATTCAAGATCGCTTTTCCAGTCCAGATGAACTAACTGTCGATGAAGCTACTAAAAAAATTGAAACTTTATACGGTGGTTCTGTAGAGTCTTTTGATGAAAAAGACGATATTTTTTATATGGCCTTTGAAAAAAACAATGAAACATATGAGTTACAAATCGATGCGGAAACTGGAAATATTTTAAGTTTGAATAAAACAGAGTCTAATTTAAACAAGACGGTAAAAACAAAAGAAGAGATACGTACCCTTTTAAATTCCCAAAATAACGGAACGATTCAATCCATTACGTTCCAAAATAATGACGAAAATCCTCAATATATTGTTGAAGTAACAGAACAAGAGCGATTAAAAACTCTAGTTGTTAACGCTATAACTGGCGCTATTATTTCAGAAAATGTAAAAGAGCAAAATGCCCAATCCGATACTTCTGTAGTGATTACGAGTGATGAAGCAAAACAAATTGCCCTCTCCCAATTAAACGGTACGGTAGAATATATTGCCTATGAAGAATCAAACGATGGAGGTTATTATTTAGTAGAAATCGACGGGAATAATGAAGAAGAAACATTTCAAATACACGCTGTCTCCGGAAAAATACTTTCCGTAACTCAACGTGACGATGATTTAGATGATGACGACGATGACGACTCAGGCGATGAAAGTGATGACGAAGATTAGACATTCTTTCTTATTTTCTAATCAATTTCTAATCTTATTCTCCCTTTCTTATCATTTTCCTCCAGTAATATAAAGGTATCAAAATCAGTGAGGAGAGATATGACATGAAAAAAGTGATTTTAGTACCTGTATTACTAGGGGTTATGGGCATTGGTGGCATTATTGCTGTAACAGGAGGAAACATTACCGGTTCTGCCAACGCTGAAAAATTAACAACAAGTGAAGTTGAGAAAAAGGCTTTAGCCGAAGTGAAAGGAACAATCCGTGATATCGAATTCGAAACAGGTGTTACAAGAAGCTATTACGAAGTTGAAGTGATTACAGATGATGCAGAATATGATTTAAAACTTGATGCATTTTCCGGTGAATTATTAAAGAAAACAAAAGAAAGACTTGATTATGACGATACTATTCAAAACACTCAAACAAACACAAACACAAATACAAACACAACAAATTCTGCGAAAAACACAAATGTAAATGCATCGACAAAAGCTCCAAAACAAAATAACAATGTTTACGACGACAACCGATATGATGATGATTATGATGATTTAGATGACCGCTATGACGACGATTTAGATGATCGTTACGATGACGATGATGACGACGACCGATATGATGACTAAGCATATAAAGAAAAAGGAAGTAAAAACAGCAATGTTTTTACTTCCTTTTTTAATTTGAAATTAAATCTCGTTCGGAATCGTTTATTTTAATCGAATCTTGGTCAACTAGGATAATGGCGGCATCATCCATCACCTGTTTAATTACAAATAAAATATCCTGCTGTACTTCGTATCTTTCATGTATATCATTAGAAGGAATATAATAACTAACTAACATTCGATAATAATCTGCATGGAACTCATCAATATAAACAAGGATTAAATCATCCTTTGATGTTTGGGGATGTAAAATAATTTGCTTGTTCACCTCATTACAAATATTTCGAATTTCCTCTTCTGTATGTTTCGTCGATAAATAATAATAGGTTTGAATTTTCCGTTTCTCACGCTTTGTTAAATTATAAATCGGTTTATTCATTAAATAAGCATTTGGGACGTAAACAATTCCTTTATCTGCTGTTGCAATTAATGTAGATCGAAGGTTGATATCTTGAATAACACCTTCAATTTTACTATCTTCTGTTGAAATATAATCTCCTACTTGAAAAGGCTTATCCAGCGTCATCGACAATCCTCCAAAAATATGGGAGGATGTATCACGCACACCAAAAGCTAAAGCAACACTGGTAAGCCCTATTCCTGTTAAAAATCCATTCAAATTAAAATTCCATAATGAAGCGATTAATACGATCGCTATAATTGCAATAAAAGCATTCACTATACGTAATGTAAAAGGTGTTAATTTTGTGGATTTACTTACATCAAGATGAAAGGACTCGGGATGATTTGCATAATACGCTAAAACATCATAAACTCCTTTAAAGAAATAAAACACCATTAATGAATACAATAAGTTGCGCATAGAAAGACTGGAAAATAAAGAACTTTCCATAATAATGGACAATGAAAAAAAGACGATTAACGTAAAAATCGCATGTCGAATCTCTCTACTAAAATGCTCGATAATTCTAGCAGTCATTAATTTCGACTTTTTCTCAAAAAATCGAACTATTTTTTGAATCATATATTTTAATAAATAATGTTGCAGCAACCATCCAATTACTATCAATACTAAAGCACTTACTATATCGGTCAACTTTGGATCAATCATATTCGTATATATCCAACGAATTGAATCAATCATATTCTTTTACCCCTATCTAAAAAATCTTCTATTCCCTTCAATAAGAATATGAAATTCCTTTTTTAAAACTTTTATAATCATATCAAATCCAGCGAATGTGTACAATTTTACGCCTTATGTAAAGCTCATTTAATTGCTCATGTAACGAGTCACACCTGCGCTTCGGGCTTCCTTGATTCCTTGTTTTCCTCGGTCCTCCCGCTTCTCGAGTTTTTCCTTCTGCATTTTTGATCGTTGCCGATTAAAGCCTTCGGCTTTTGTATGTTGGGGACTTTTTGGATATAAAAAAAGACCACTGAATTTCAGTGATCTTTAATTGCCTAGCAACGTCCTACTCTCACAGGGGCACCCCTCAACTACCATTGACGCTCTCTGCGAAGCACGATGACACATCGGAAAACTGCGTCATCTACGTCAGTCCGATGCTCATGTACCAAGTACACTGCGCTTCGGGCCTCCTTGATTCCTTGTTTTCCTCGGTCCTCCCACTTCTCGAGTTTTTTTTCTGTACCTTTGTTTGTTTTTAAACGCGCCGACCAAGCCTTCGGCTTTTGTATGTTGGGGGCTGACTTTTTGGATATAAAAAAGACCACTGAATCTCAGTGGTCTCTATTTGCCTAGCAACGTCCTACTCTCACAGGGGGTACCCCTCAACTACCATCGACGCTTTCTGCGAAGCGCGATGACACGTCGGAAAACTGCGTCATCTGCGTCAGTCCGATGCTCATGTACCAAGTACACTGCGCTTCGGGCTTCCTTGATTCCTTGTTTTCCTCGGTCCTCCCACTTCTCGAGTTTTTTCTTCTGTACTTTTGTTTGTTCTTAAACGCGCCGATTAAAGCCTTCGGCTTTTGTTTGTTGGGGGCTTTTTGGATATAAAAAAAGACCACTGAATTTCAGTGGTCTTTAATTGCCTAGCGACGTCCTACTCTCACAGGGGGTACCCCTCAACTACCATCGACGCTTTCTGCGAAGCGCGATGACACGTCGGAAAACTGCGTCATCTGCGTCAGTCCGATGCTCATGTACCAAGTACACTGCGCTTCGGGCTTCCTTGATTCCTTGTTTTCCTCGGTCCTCCCACTTCTCGAGTTTTTTCTTCTGTACTTTTGTTTGTTCTTAAACGCGCCGATTAAAGCCTTCGGCTTTTGTTTGTTGGGGGCTTTTTGGATATAAAAAAAGACCACTGAATTTCAGTGGTCTTTAATTGCCTAGCAACGTCCTACTCTCACAGGGGGAAGCCCCCAACTACCATCGGCGCTAAAGAGCTTAACTTCCGTGTTC